>CAILWD010000191.1 GCA_903837815.1 uncultured Chloroflexota bacterium
GCCTTGGTCAACTGGGTCTTGCCGACGCCTGTTGGTCCGAGGAACATGAACGAACCGATGGGGCGCTTGGGGTCTTTGAGTCCAGCGCGGGCGCGGCGCACGGCACGGGAGATGGCGATGATCGCATCTTCCTGCCCGATGATCGCCTTGCGGAGTTCGTCTTCCATCTTGAGCAGGCGCTGGGATTCTTCCTCCGCCAACTGCATGAGCGGGACGCCCGTCCACATCGAGACGACTTCGGCGATATCTTCCGCCGAAACCACGGGGCTGTTTGCACGGTCCCAACCTGTGCGCAGGCGTTCGATCTGCTGGTTGAGGTCGAGTTCGCGCTCTTCCCATTCCTTGATGTCTTCCGAGTTACCTTCCTCTTGTGCGAGGGTGCGGTTTTGACGCGCGGCGCGCAATTGACCAAATAAGTCTTTGGCGTGCTTGGCGGCGGGACTCTTGTACATGCGGACGCGCGAGGAGGATTCGTCGATCAGGTCGATTGCCTTGTCGGGCAAAAAGCGTTCGGTCACATACCGCGACGAGAGGTGGGTTGCCGCTTCGAGGGCTTCGTCTGAAATCACGAGATGGTGATGGTCTTCGTATGCGCTGCGAATCCCTTTGAGGATTTGAATGGTCTCTTCCTCCGAAGGTTCGTCCACTTGAACGGGCTGGAAGCGGCGCTCGAGCGCGGCGTCCGATTCGATGTGCTTGCGATATTCATCGAGCGTGGTCGCGCCGATGACTTGTAACTCGCCACGGGATAGCGCGGGCTTGAGGATGTTTGCCGCATCGACAGATGATCCAGCCGCTCCTGCGCCGACCAACATGTGGACTTCGTCGATGAAGAGGATCGAACCCGAAGCCTTCAACTCGTCGATGATGCGCTTGAGGCGTTCTTCAAACTGACCACGATACATGGTTCCCGCGACGAGAGAACCTACGTCCAATTGGAGGACGCGCTTGTTCATCAACGGGGCGGGGACATCGCCGTCGATGATGCGCTGCGCCAGCCCTTCGACGATGGCTGTCTTGCCCACGCCGGGCTCGCCGATGAGAGCGGGGTTGTTCTTGGTGCGGCGCGCCAAAATTTGGATGACGCGCTCGATCTCTTTCTGGCGACCAATCACGGGGTCGAGTTTTTTGTCTTCCGCCTTCGAGGTCAAATCCGAAGCGAGTTGGTCCACGAGAGGGGTCTTGGGGTTGGCTCCAGCGGGGGCTGCTTTTCCAGGCTGGGGAGCGCCAGCAGGTGTCGGGGAGGAGGGCGCGGATTCGTTCAGCACGCGCCGCGTCTGCCTGCGGATTTGGTCGCCCGTGATTCCCAGGCGGCGCAGCACTTCCGTGCCCGTCGATTCCACGCGGACAAGCGCCAGCAAAATATGCTCGGTGCCGATGTAGTGATGCCCAAGCCTGCGGGCTTCTTCGATGGCAAATTCGAGAACCTGTTGGGTCTCAGGGGCAAGCTCGATGCGGTTGGGGTCGAAAATTCCCGATGTGCCTGAAACGCGCTGCACCATCTCGCGCACGCGGTCAGGGGTCATGCCGAGGTCGCGCAGGACACGTCCTGCCACGCCGCCTTCTTCATCCATTAAACCAAGAATAAGATGTTCGGTTCCAATGCTGCTCTGGCGAGCGCGTTCCGCCTCTTGATGGGCGAGGCTGAGAACACGCCTTGCTCGCTGTGTAAATCTTTCCATGCCAGCCATAATTTAATCTCCTATAATCAAGGCATTGTACCAAAAAGGCGGGTTTGCCCGCGTTGGAAAAAGGTTAGAGTTTTGCGGGTGGTACAAAGGTACACAAGTAGACAGATAGACAAGTTGACGGGGATACGGGTATTTTTACCTGTTTACGTGTTTCCCTCCTCTACCTGTTGTCTCCATCTCCTTGAATCTTACCGCGCGCCTGCCTGTCCAATAGTTTAGTTAAGTTGGATTCTGCCACTTCGTCAAGCGAAACACCCAATTCGGTGCAGGTTTGCGCCAGATACCAGAGCACGTCGCCCAACTCGGCTTGGAGCGCTTCGCGGGTTTCGGGGCTGATCTCGCCGCCTTTGTCGCGGAAGACCTTTTTGATTTTGCCCGCAAATTCGCCCGCCTCGTTGACAAGCCCCAGCGTGGGGTAGACAATGGCGTGCCCGATGGCGGGATATTTGGCGGTGACGCGGGATTTGGTCTGGTATTCGTCGAAGTTCATCTGTGATTCCTTTATTCGGATAGTTTGTGTGGATTTTACATTACTTTTGAAAAAATAAATGTAGGGACACAGCGCCGCTGTGTCCCTACACAAAAATTAAAATTTCGCTCCTAATTTTTTACTTCCTTCTCGAACCACAAGTTCCTGTTTTCCAAAATAAAGCCTGCCGACTCGCCCGCCTTTTGCATCGAGATATTATCTCCGCTGGTGGTGAATTGGGCGAAGGTCATGCCACGCTCTTTGAGCAATTGCAGTCCTCTGAGCAGCAATGCCTTTGACAGCCCCTTGCGCTGGTGGTCGGGGTGGACGGCGACGGGGTCGGTGAAGCCGCCTCCGTCTGGGTCTGCCGAGCAGGTGCAGTAGCCAGCGATCACCCCATCGGACGAGATGACCAGCAGGTCGAGCGTCGGGTCGTATTCGCTGGAATTCATGATAATCAGGCGGTTTTCCGTCGACATGTAGTCCGTCCCAAAGGCGGCGCGATGGGCGGTGGCGATGGCTTCGGCTTCGCCGACTCCCTTTGCAGGGCGGATGATATATCCCTGCGGCAGGTCAGGCTCAGGGATTGACTTGGACAAATCCCGCTTCATCTGGACCGAAAAATTTTCCGTTTGACGGAAACCGAATTTTTTCAAAAAGTCCAGCCGCTCTTGATAATCCTCCCGACAACTGGCATCCAGCGTGGACTTTTCTCCCGCCGTGAGGGTAGTTCGGATACAACCTTCGCCCCAGGTGACCATCTCCGCGCCGACGGTATCGGTGTAGGGTTTTTCCAACTCCCAGCGCAGGTTGTTGCCTTCATCCACGTACGCCCAGCCGATGGGACGACCATCATCAAACCACAGTTTTACAGTGGCGCAGATTTCCTCAACAGCCAGGTTCTCCTCGATGTCCACTTTGCCGGGGTAGTCCCTGGCATGGGCGGCGGGACGTACCCTCTCCATCAGGTTGAGCATGATTTGAAAATCTTTTTCGCCTTCATAAAGGCGGCTGGTGATGGGAGACATAATTTCCTTCATAGCTCAACCGGGGCCTGGCCCCAGATTGAGCAGTAATCTAATTGAACGCCTTCGCCAGCTTCCTCCACCAATCATCCTTTTCCTTGGGGACAAAGGGCGTGTACAGCGTGATTCGATCCGCGATGCCTTCGTAGCGTTTCTTCAAATCGTCCGCGAGGTTTTCCTGTGTGGTGACGAGACAAAATTCATGCAACATTTCGTCGGTGATGAGCATGGGCATTTCGGACCATTCGCCTTTGGCGGCGTAGCCCGATAATTGCTGGGCGGTTTCGCTCCAGCCGTATAAATCCATCACCGCATGGTACGAAGGTGTGCTGGCGTAGAACGCGATCTGCATTCGTGCAAAGGCTTCTTCTTCGGGCGAGGTCGCCACGAACGGAGTCATCGAGACGGCAAGGTCGCCACGTTTGCGCCCGCTCTTTTGCAGGCCTTCTTCGATGGCGGGCAGAATCACCTCCTTCATGTAGCGCGGACTGTTGAACGGGTGCGCGTGGAATCCCTCGCAGAGTTCGCCCGCCAGTTTGGCGAGTCCTGCGTTGACGCCTGCAATATAAATCGGGATATCTGGATATTCGATTGCGCCGGGATTAAAAAACGGCGACATGAGCGTGGCTTTGTAATATTCGCCGCGGAAGTTCAACTTTGTGCCGTTTTGCCAGGTATCCCAAAACGCGCGGATGACTTGAATCTGCTCGCGGAGTTGACCCGTCACCGACTCGGGCCAGGTCATACCGAAGCGGCGCTCGATGTGCGCCTTGACCTGGGTGCCAAGCCCGAGGATAAATCTCCCGCCTGACTGCGCAGCCAAATCCCAGGCGGTGTAGGCAAGGTTGGCAGGCGAACGCGAGAACGAGACCGCAATGGCAGTCCCGAAGTTGAGCGTCGCCGAATGTTCGGCGATCAGCGTGCAGGGCAGGAAGGGGTCGTGCTGGGTTTCCTGAGTCCACAGGGCGTCGAATCCGATTTCCTGTGCGGCTTCCGCAATCGCGGGGATTTCCTTCAATTGAACGGGGGGAAGTGCGGCATCGAGTTTCATAGTTTTCTCCATGCGGAGTCCAACGTCTCCCGACGTTGGTTGCGAAGTCTGGAGACTTCGGACTCCATTAATCACTCAGCAAATACGCCATGACCCAGCGAGTCGTTGCGTTCAAGCCATCCATGTGGGCGCGCTCGTAGTTGTGCGAAGCGTCGATGCCGGGACCGATGAGCGAGAGCGCTACGTCGCCGCCTTCGCGCCAGAAGGCTTCGCCGTCTGAGCCGTAGAAGGGGTACACATCGGTTTTGTAGGGAATATTGTGCAGTTCGGCAAGCGCGCGCAGTTTTTTGTTCAGCCCTTCGTGATACACGCCGCCGCTGTCTTTGACACAAAGCGTCGCGTGGAATTCATCTGACTCCTGACCTGCGCCGACGACTGCCATATCCACCGCCACCAGTTCCGCAACCTCGGCTGGGATTCCCGCCGCCGCGCCGTGACCAACCTCCTCGTAGTTCGAGATGTGGAAGTAGGTCGTCCGCTTTGGGCTTTGACCCGCATCCGTCAGCGATTTGATTGCCGCAACGAGATTTGCCACGCAAGCCTTGTCGTCGAGAAAGCGCGAGCGGATGAAGCCATTGGTCACTTCTACACGCGGATCGAACGCCACGCAGTCGCCAATGCCAATGCCGAGGGCGCGGGTTTCCGCTTCGGAGGTCGTCTGCGCGTCGAGCCGAACTTCCATGTGGTCGTCATCGCGGGGAGTCTCGGCTGCCTTTGCGCCATAAACATGGCCCGAAGCCGTGTCAATCAGCACCGAGCCGCGAATCCGTTCACCCTTCGATGTAACGACCCGCACGCCTTCAGTTTCCACCGTGTTCCATTGGATTCCACCGATGCGGCTCAACTTCAAGCGCCCGCTGGGTTTGATCTCCTTGACCACTGCGCCGAGCGTGTCCACGTGGGCGGTCAGCGCGACGGGAGATAAATTCGATTCAACCGACCATTTTGCAATCAGCGCTCCCTTGCGCGTGCGCGAGAGTCCCAAATGCTTGTATTTGGAAAGTTCCTTTTCCACAAAATCAATTGCGGGTTCTGAAAAGCCAGTGGGTGAGGGGACGTTGAGCAGGTCAACAAGGAAGGCGGTGAAATAAGTTTCGTCGATCTTCGGAAGCGGCATGGTTTTCTCCAAATTGCTCATGTCACCCTGAGCATGGCGAAGGGTCTCTTGGATTTTTCCAGAGATGCTTCGCCAAAGAGCGGCTCAGCATGACATGATTCTATAAACTTTCAAACTCGCTGATTTTTTTCTTCCACTCGTCCGGTACATGAATCGGTTTCAAGGTTTTGTAATCGTACGCCACCATCACAACCGTCCCTGTGGACATGATTTCCCCCGTGTCGGCGTTCATTACGCATTGCTCCACGGTCACCGACTTGTTGCCGATCTTCGCCGTCCTCACGCCAACCTTGATGTTATCGTCGTAGTGGATGGGCGACTTGTAGGCAATGTGAATGTCGGCGATGACAATGCCGATCTCCATGAAAGTCTGGTCGCGGCTCGAAAGCCCAAGTTGAATCAAATAGCGGACGCGCGCCTGCTCGAAGTAGGTCAGGTGTTTGGCGTTGTTGACGTGTCCCTGCGGGTCCAAATCTCCGTAGCGGACTTCGGTTGGGTGAAAGAATTTATAGTCGGTCATGCGGGGATTATAGTCGGGGAGTCAGTTGTCGGGTAGTTGGTCACTCTTCCAGCGGAATATACTTCTTTGGGGGGCGAATTCCAATCAATCCCTTGAATGAATCTTGAATTGCTTTCATATCCGCTTCCACATCTTCGGTGGGATGGAAAACTTCGCCCACATGGACGGTCTTGTGCCTGCCGTCCACCTTTGCCAGCACGATGGGAATCCCAGCCCCTTTGGCGATGTGATAAAACCCTCTCTTCCATTCCTTCACCCCATGCCGCGTCCCTTCGGGGGCGATGACCAAAATGAAGCGCCCGGCTTTTTGACAGGCTTCGACTGTTTGCTCCACCAGCCCCGTAGACTTGGAACGGTCAACGGGAACGCCTCCGCAATAATAAAAGAACCAGCCAATCGGGCTGCGGAACAATTCCATTTTGCCCATGTAACTCACATTGATTTTCAGGCGAAAGATGATGCCGAGGAACAGGATGAAATCCCAGTTCGAGGTGTGCGGCGCGCCGATGATTACGTACTTGGAAAGGTCGGGCAGCGCCCCGTCCACCTTCCAGCCTGAGAGGCGCATAATCGAATTGCTTGCCAGCCGCAGGAGTGGGCTGAATATGGGTGTGGTGAAAATGGTGGTTTTCATTGTGGCGATTATTCTGCGTAAGCCCTGTGATCGCCCTGCGTTGATTCTTCATCCCAACCTCCAGGCGCAGACGAACATAAAATCCGAAAATTTCCTTCGAGTTGATAACTTTCACAACTCGCGGGGACCAGAACGGTGTCGAACTGGCGTAATGTAACGGCCCCTTTCAGGGTGGAGACGAGAGCCTGTCCTTCGGTCACGGTAAGGGCATGGAAACTCCTTTTATGGGTGTCTCTTTGGACAGGGGCGGAGATGATCTCTAGTAGAAAATATGGGCATTGAATCAGCGGCGCCACATTCCCCGCGTCTTTCCAGCGAATGATGCGGCCCTGTAAATCGGGATTGATCGCAGCGATGGATTTTTCGATGTGCAGCGCCCGCCCATTTGCCTGCGGACGATCCCAATCGAAAACGCGATAGGTCAGGTCGGATGTTTGTTGCACTTCGTACACCAGCAGTCCGGGCCCCAGCGCGTGGATGGTCCCGGCGGGCATATAGACCGTATCGTTTGGCTGTACGTGATGACGCTCCGTCAGATCGAGGATGGCGGCGTTGCCTATGGCTGCATGAAGCTTTTCGAGCGGCGCGCCTGGCTTGATCCCCGCAATCAGTTGAGAATCATGCCGCGCGTCGAGGATGTGCCAGGCTTCGGTCTTGCCCACGAATTGCGGACCCTCCAACTGGCGCGCTATTCTGTCGTTGGGATGCACTTGAAGAGAAAGCCAGTTTGCGCAATCGAGCAATTTGATCAGCAACGGGAATCGCGCTGTCCCCGTTTCGATGCTGTTCGCGCCAAGCACCTCGGCTGGGTATTGGGCGGTCAATTGCGCCAGCGTCCAGCCTGCAAAAGGACCGTCTGCCACCCGGTTGTCCGCGTGAATCGACCAGACTTCGGCAATGGGGACATCGTCTGCTGTTGCGCCCGCGCTTGTCAAAGAAAGCAGGGCGCGTCCGCCCCAGACATAGTTGCGGACTGCCGGTGTGAATTTAAACAGGGATGGAATTTGAGCAGGCATTGAAATTTTTCTGCCGGGTCGGCAGACCTTTCGACAGTTTTTATTATCCCATATTTTATTAAGAAGAAGGCGCGAGCGGGAAGGAGACGATAAACTCTTGCCCGTTTGACATTTTTCCTGTATCCTTGCAGGCATTCAGCGGGGAATGTCCCTGCAAAAAAGGGAAATGCCAAACCATGAATCAACCTGAAATCTGCCTGAACTTGTGGTATGTCCGTGATGAAGAGGGATTTATTTATTCCCTGCGGGCGCGGGCGTATTTTCTCGAAGGCAGCGACGATGATAAACTGCGCGAATTGCAAAGGCTCTCACTGGTTGATTACCTGATTGCAAAGGCTTTTCCCATTCCACAACGCTACCAACTGGACAAGATGGGAGTTTTTGTGGTGCGCGGACTTCAAATATTGCCCACCAAGACAGCCCTTTTTGAAGACGCCATTCAATTCCTGCAAAGCGAAATACCTTTCCAAACTCCTTTCGATATTCCCGACAAGCCTTTGGTTTGCATTACCCCCCTGATCGGCGACGATGACGGGAATATCAGTTTGAAGATTGATGAAATCAATTATTTCTAGAGAAACCCAATGCCCAAACAAAAAGGCGAAACTAAGAGACTGTTTCATTATTCATTAAACATTATCGGAAATAACATACAAGTACCGTCCCGAAGGTTTATTTCGAGTAATTTGAACATCTGATGGCAACCTTCGGGACGTTTTTTCTAATTACCGATAAAGTCTAATAGGTATACAGGTAAACAAGTAGACAGGCGCGCACGTGAAACCTGTCTACTTGTTTA
>CAILWD010000192.1 GCA_903837815.1 uncultured Chloroflexota bacterium
GAGAAATAACGATGCCTGTCAAAACCAGCAGGGGAACGTAACCGTTTTCATTCCACGCCACCGCGCGCGCGACAATGAAAACTGACAGGATGCCCATGGCGCTCCAGATGAAGGCATTAAGGATTTGCGCGATACGGGTCTGTTCCTCGTCCGCAAAAATGGGAGGGTCTAACAAACGACGCAAACTGTTGGGCATGATGGTGAATTATATCCCCAAGGCGACTGAAATAAACACGTTGAAATTTCAACCGCCGCACACTCCGGCAGATAAAAGCATTGTTTGCAAGCCGTCAAGCGTTTCAGTTCAGTAAACAGGAGAAATTCGCAAGCGAATTGAAAGAGTAAAATCCATTGCCGGCCTTGAAGAAGGGAGTACAATAAAAACATAGGGCAGTCGGCTGACAAGGAGC
The DNA here is from genome assembly GCA_903837815.1 of uncultured Chloroflexota bacterium. GTDB lineage: Bacteria > Chloroflexota > Anaerolineae > Anaerolineales > Villigracilaceae > Villigracilis. Next base: position 411 of record CAILWD010000192.1, read on the forward strand.
GATTTATGTTGAATAAAACGGTCTTTGAAAGGTATTCGGTCTCCGCTCAAATCCACGAAAACGATTTGAGCATTTTGTACGCGGGGAAAGACACGCAAACCAGCCAGACAATTTTTATCACGGTCATCAAAAGCGGAATCGTCCCAGCGGCGGATTTTCTGTCCCGATTCAGGTCCATGCCGCAGGTCAATTCGGCGCTGGCGGTCAAGCAGCTCGAAGTCGGCGAAGTGGACGGGCAGGCATTCATCGTTTGGGAGGGAAGCGAAAGCAAATCCCTTGCCGACCTGACTTCCGATGGAATCGGTCTGTCGCTCGAACGTTGTCTCGAACTTGCGGGGCAACTCGGCTCCCACTTGGAAGCGATCCACAGCCAGAACTTGATTCAAGGTGTCCTCCTTCCAGAAGATATTTTTCTTTCGGATGAAAACGCGTTGCGGATTCTGAACGTCGGGGTTTGGAACTCCATCTCCTTCGACGCGCCCTATCGCGCCCCGGAATTGGTGCGTGGCGAACAGGCATCTGTTCGTTCCGACATCTACTCGCTGGGCGCGCTGCTCTTCAAGATTTTGACCGGGCAGGCTCCAGAAGCTGACCCGTTCCCAAGCCGCGCCCGTTCCGACATCCCCAGCGATTGGGACGAACTGGTTTCGCGCTGTCTAAATCTCGACCCTGCGCGGCGTGTGCAAAGCGCGGCAGAGTTCATCGGCAAATTGGATGAAATCGGACACGCCACGAAACTCGGGCAGGGCAAACTCATGGGGATGGAAGATTCGCTCGTCGGTCACACCCTCGGCGCGTATCGACTGGTCGAGCGGCTGGGACAGGGCGGCATGGCGACGGTCTACAAGGCATACGAGGCGGCGCTCGACCGTTACGTGGCGGTCAAAGTCCTGCCGCAGTTTTTTGCCAACGACCCGACCTTCGCGCAGCGTTTTCGCCGCGAGGCAAAGGCAATCGCCCAGTTGAACCATCCCAACATCGTCCCAATCTACAGTTACGGCGAGGACAATGGCATTACCTACATCGCCATGCAATTCATCGAAGGCGGCACGCTAAAACATGCCAGCGACCAAGTCTATCGCTCCGAAGAGGCGCTGCGCCTGCTGCTGCCGATTGCCCGCGCACTGGGATACGCCCACAAGCACGGAGTCATCCACCGCGACATCAAGCCGAGCAACGTTTTGATCTCCGACGAAGGCTGGACCCATCTCGCGGACTTCGGGCTGGCTCAAATGGCTCAAGCCTCTGCCAGGCTGACGGAGTCCGGCGTGGGCATGGGCACGCCGACTTACATGTCACCGGAGCAGGGTCAAGGCGATAGGGTTGACCAGCGCACCGACATCTATTCGTTTGGCATCATGCTCTACGAGTTGGTCACCGGCGAAGCCCCCTTCCGCGCCGACACGCCGATGGCGGTGGTCATCAAGCATCTGACCGCACCCATGCCGCTGCCAAGTGATGTCAACCCGGACATCCCGCTCGAAGTGGAGATGCTGATTCTGAAAGCCACCGCCAAGAATCCCGACGACCGCTTCCAGACGGCAGAGGAACTGGCGCTGGCGATGGAACGCGCCTTGAACTTGCCGGCAGTGGTGAAGGAGGAACGCAAGGCGGATCCCTCTCTCCCGCAATACGCCGCGACGGTTGCCGCGCATCCTCGTGTTCCGCCCGCCGCGCCGACAAAAGAGTCTCGTAAACCAAAAAGAATTTTCAAGACGTTGGGCATCGCCGCATTGCTGATTTTGGGGCTTCCCTGCCTTTGTGTGGTTGGGATGTATGCTCTCAACATCTGTCCGCCCGAAGGGAATTGGGACCAGCCGCCCTGGTGCGCAGGCTCGCGCTACGTCGTTCCGTTCATCGATACGCCCGTCGTGGAAATGTCCCCCGCGCCTGTTACGGAAATACCTCCCGCCACGCCCGTCATCACGGAAGGCAAATTGGGCAACATCCTTTTTCAAGATGACTTCGAAGGCGGCATTTCACCGCGCTGGATGTTTACGTCGAGTCGTTATCTTGTTCCCTGGATCGCCGATGAATTCGAAGGACGGACGGTATTTCATTCCCTGCCGGCCACCTCTCCTAGTGAAATAACCACAGCGGAAGTACAGGAGCCAACCTGGGACAATTACGCCATCCAGTTCGATTTTCGTTTTCTAAAGCCGGACCGGTTTGGCACGCACTACTTGTCAATACGTGGACGCAACGCGGAATGTTCGCCGACAATCTCCGCCCGGCAGGGATACGGCGTCACTGTCTCGCCGGACAAGAGCCTGTTGCAAAAGATGATTTGCAAGGAAGGCGGTCATGAGGAGTTGAAGACCAGTGACTGGGACCTTGATCCGAACACATGGCATACCTTGCAATACAACCTTATTGGCAATCGCATTCAACTCCTGATTGACGGCAAAACCTTCTTCGACTACACCGACCAACAGGATTGGCTGATCGGCAGCGATTTGTGGCTCGAGACCGGCCCGGACGCCGAAGTCCTCTTCGACAACTTGAGGGTGTACGAGATCGTATCGCTGAGTGTGGCTGAAGATGACCTTGCAAGCCAGGAACCATTTTCACGGGCGGTGGGGGAATGGGAAGCTACTGATTTAGACAAAAGCCATATGACAATGGCGATCAACCGCATTGCAACAGGTCAATATACTTTTTTATACATAGACGAGTTGGCGACTTTTTGCGACGGCGGAGCCGGCAAGGCTGAATTTGAGGCCGATACGTTCTCGAACATTGCCACGGGTACTTTCGAGTTTGTGTGCGATTCCATCGACCGCAGGGGAAATGTCGACTACAAACTTACGTACAACAACGCAAGTGACGAAATCGTGGATTCTTACGGCGTCGTCTGGAGTCGAAAAAAATAGGCTGGGCTTTCAAGTCATCATAAACCGTAGGGGCGGGGTCACCCCGCCCCTACA
>CAILWD010000193.1 GCA_903837815.1 uncultured Chloroflexota bacterium
GCCATGCTGAGACTCGCGAGAGGGGAGGGGATGTCCATCGAATATCGCCCGCCCAATGTCGGCGAAGAATTCGACGAGGCGTTTCTTACTTCGAGCTCGCGCGGTATCGTGCCGATTGTTTCGATTGACGGAAATCCAGTAGGGGAGGGGAAAGCGGGGGAGTGGACAAAAAGGCTGATGAAGGCGTATCGGGAGTATGTGGAGAGGAAAGCAGAGGAGGTTGGTAATTGATAAGTGGAGATTATTTCTTTTTGTTGAAGATTTCATCGTAGGCTTTGTCAGCTTCACTGCCAAAATGGGCATAGCGATTGGTGGTGGTGATGCTTTCATGCCTGGCGAGCTCTTGCGATAACTTCAGGTTTCCTTTTGCCAGATAAGTCATTGTGACAAAATAGTGGCGGAAATCGTGAATACGGACTTCGTTTCTCCCCACGCCAGCCTCTTCAATGCGCGACTTGATGGCTTTCCACATACCGCCAGTTGTGATTGGGCGGATTTTTTTGCTTGCGCGGATGTCATGGCGGGCAAAAAGGGGCTGGGAGCCAAGCGGAATGCGGGAATTTGGGTCAACAACAGCCCTTGCGTGTAGGTAAGCCTTCAAAGCCTCTAGTGAGCGAGTGGAGAAACGAATCACAGCCTGTTTGTCGCCCTTGCCAATAATTATGGCTCGTCCTTCCATCCAATCAATGTCGCCGCGTTTGAGAGCGCAGGCTTCGGATATCCGTAAACCAGTATCCACAAGGGTCAGGACAAAGGCTCGATCACGCAGCGCTTCAAGATTCGCGCTGAGCGATGCCGAAGCGCCCATATTCAACGCTTCACAATAGACGATGACTTTCTCCACAGCCTCGCGATTGAAATTGGTAATGCGTTTGCCCTGATTGCGTGTGTAGTGTTTGGTGGCGTCCTTCAACTCGTACGGATTACAGGCTTTGTGGAAGGCATAAAACTGGCGAACCGCCGTGCCAAAAATCCCTTTTGTGGAAGGGGACTTCGATTTGATGGCAACAAGAAATTTCTTATACGCATCCAAACTTAGTTCCGCGTCTTCGCCAACGATTTGCATAAACCTGTTAAGCGCGAAGCGATAGGCGGAAATTGTGCGCGGCGAACGGTCAAGAGTGTCGAGAAAGTCTTTTATCTTTGTTTTCATATCATTCCATGTAATAAGAATTATATCGAATGATAGAGAGATTGTCAAGGAACGACGCTCCTCTGCTCCCCTGCTAGGAAAAAGGTTGATGGTCAAAAGTCGAAGGTCGGGTATCGCAGAGACAAAAAAGGCGGAAGGATTTTTTTCACGCGAAGCGTTCATCCTTCCGCCTTTATCCTTGCCTTTGCCCCCTCTGCCCCACTTGCTTGCGGACGGAGGACGACGGTTTTGACTGCAATCGTCTGTCCACCGCCCCAAGATCCCCTTCGGGTGTAAAATTGCGGACTTCACGCAGAGCGCAGTCGAAGCGTCTTCAGTGTTCATCCTTCATCTTTTCCCTTCATGCCGCCCATCATCCTCGTCATCATCGGCCTTTCCCTCTTCTTCGGCTTCCTCAACGGTATGCACGACTCCCGCAACGTGGTCTCGACCATGGTTTCCTCACGGGCGTATTCTCCGCGTGTGGCGCTGGGCGTGACCATCCTTGCGGAGTTTTCGGGACCGTTCATTTTCGGCTCGGCGGTGGCGAATACCATCGGGCGCGGAATCGCAGAACCGTCTGCAATCAGCCTGCGGGTGATTTTGGTGGCATTGCTTGGAGCGGTACTCTGGAATCTTGTCACCTGGAAGTTGAAAATCCCCAGCAGTTCATCCCACGCGCTGATTGGCGGAATCGTCGGCGCGGTGTCTGCAGGAGTTGGCGTTCATGCGGTTCAAATGGACGGATTGTTGAAAATCTTGATTTCTCTCTTCGCCTCCCCCATCATCGGCTTCATCTTCGGGTTTGTCGTGCTAAAAATTGTCTTGGCCCTGTGTGCGGATTCAACGCCCGGCATTAACCGCTTCTTCAAGAAGAGTCAACTTGCCACCGCCCTCGCATTGGGACTGAGTCACGGCAGCAACGACGGTCAAAAGACGATGGGCATCATCACGCTGGCGCTGGTCACGGGTGGATATTTGAAATCGTTCGTTGTCCCGCTTTGGGTGATGGCGATCTGCGCCGGCGCGTTGACTTTTGGCACTGCCGTCGGCGGCTGGCTGTTGATCCGCAAACCGGGCGGCAGTTTCTACAAAATTCGCCCAGTGGACGGTTTTTCCACGCAACTCACGTCCGCCATTACCGTGATTATGGCCTCCCTCGTCGGTGGACCCGTCAGCGCCACGCAGGTTATCAATACCGCCATCATGGGCGTCGGCACGGCGGAACGGGCGAACAAAGTCCGCTGGGGAATTGCAAAGGACATCATCTCGGCATGGATATTAACAATTCCTGCCACGGCTCTCGTCGCGGCGGGGATTTATCGGTTGGCGATTTACTACCTTCCGTAGATATCTAAAGATTTATCCTTCTTCCTTCATAATTCATCCTTTCCCATTACCAAATCCCTGCCGCTTCCTTTACCATCTCGCGCGGATGCAGGGAGATCGCGTCCTTGTTACAACTGGCGCGGCAGACTCCGCAGCCGTAACAGGCTGTCGGGTCAATCATCACCTTTTTGTCGTTCGACGAATATCGGATCGCTCCGTACTGGCACTGTCTCATACACAGGCGGCAGCCGTTGCAGGAATCCAACGAGACAGCCGCCACCCACTCGGCGCGGAACATGACGGGGTAATCCTTGCGGGCGTGCGTGATGCGGTACGCCATGCAATCCTGGTCGCAGTTGCACAACCCGCCGATGAAGGGCGTCTTGAAAGTCCAGACCGAATGGACGAGTCCTTCCTTATCCAGCTTGCGGATGGAGTCGAGCGCGTCTTCCTTCGAGAGAATTTCGAGGCTGAACGAGTCGTCGAGCGAGTCCATCAACTGCTTGTCCATCGTCAAACCGTAGCAGTAGCGGGCGTTCATGTTGCCAGTGGTCACGCGGCGGCAGACACAGGGCAGCCGCACCGCGCCCTGCACCATCTCGAAGATTTTTTCCACATCCTCCATCGGCACGACCTGCCCGTAGTGATCTTCTTTTTGATTGTGAGTCAACACGGGTTTTGCCAGTTTCATCAGCGGCGTGCGGCGGACAGAGTCCAACTGCTTCATGCTCTTCGGCACGCGGACGTGGAAACCATTAAGGAATTCGGCTGAATATTTGCGCCGCTGTTTTTGGTCGAGTAAATCCCTGGAATAATTCTCCATCGTCAGGTACCACTTCTTCCCCTCTCCGTGCTGGGTGCAAAACTCACACATGACTGCCTCCTGTAAATTTCTAAATTTATGCAAGACCCTAAAGGTTTTGAAAGCCTTTAGGGTCTCCACCATTTTCAACCAGTATAGCCACTCCCCTCCTCGTATCCAAGTGACATTCGTCCTCACAAAACCCTTGTATAAATAGAAAATATGTTCTAAAATTGTCTCATGGACTCGGTAGAAACTCTCAGACTACTGGCATCCCAAATGTCTTTCGAGGCAGATGGCGAACCTTCGCCCGCCGCCCCAGCCTGTTTCAGTCCAAGAGAGCGGGATCAAGCCTTCGTCCACCCTGCCCAACTCCCGAACGGACAAAAGGTGATGTTGCTTAAGACCCTGCTTAGTTCGGTCTGTGAGCGTGATTGCTTCTATTGTCCTTTTCGCGCCGGGCGGGACTTCCGCCGCGCCACCTTCAAACCCGACGAGTTTGCGAATCTGTTCGCGAAGTTGTCGGCGGCGAACATGGCTGAGGGTGTGTTCCTCAGTTCCGGGGTGGCGGGCGGTGGAATCCGCTCGATGGATAAGCTCATCGCCACAGCCGAAATCCTGCGCGGCAAATATCAGTACCGGGGATATGTCCACTTGAAGATCATGCCAGGCTCTGAGAAGGAGCAGGTCTTCCGCGCCATGCAACTGGCTGACCGAGTCTCGGTCAATCTCGAAGCGCCGAATACGGGGCGGCTCGCCAGACTTGCGCCACGCAAGGTTTTCTTCGAGGAATTGCTGGAACCGTTGAAATGGGCGGAGGAATTCCGCCGCACCGTCCCCGCTTACAGGTTTTGGAAGGGACGCGCCCCTTCAACTGTTACCCAGTTTGTGGCGGGCGGCGCTGACGAAAGCGACCTCGAATTGCTGGCCACAACCGAATGGCTAAACAAAAACGTCAAGTTGAAACGTGCCTACTTTTCCGCTTTCCACCCGATTCCTGATACTCCGCTCGAGAACAAATCCCCCACCGATCCCATGCGCGAACACCGCCTGTATCAGGCTTCGTTTTTACTCCGCGATTACGGCTTCGACCTCGAAGACCTGCCCTTTGCCGAGGGAGACAACCTGCCTCTCTGCACCGATCCCAAACTGGCTTGGGCACAGATGAATTTACTGGAACAGCCAATTGAAATTAATAAAGCAGAAAAGCGGGAACTGCTTCGTGTGCCGGGCATCGGCTTGAAAGGCGCCGAGGCGATTCTCAAGGCAAGGCGGATTAATCGTTTGCGCGATCTATCCATGTTGAAGAAGCTGGGGATTCTTTCCGAGCGCGCCGCACCATATATTTTATTGGACGGCAGAAGGGCAATTCGTCAGACGGCAATGTTTTAGGACGTTCCCGCCCTACCGCGAGAAACATATCTTATCTTAAAATAATTCGATATTTTAAGATGGAACCATTGTCATATGGTTTATTGACGCTATACTAAAATACGACAATGGGACTGAGTCCACTGCGGCGCGGCAAGTTTATTGCTATGACAAGACAAGGAGAACGCATGATGGTAACAACAATGGAAATGCTTTCGATACGAACGGAAAATAAATTTAGAACTCTGGTTACGAAACAGGCTTACAAAAAGGGAGAGATGATTTGCCCCATTCCCAGTGAGAACATGGTGGACAAGCCCAATCGGTTCACGGTGCAAATTGGAAAAGACAGGCATACCCATGTTGGCAAACTGGCGGCGTTGAATCATTCCTGCGATCCCAATGTAATCCTCGACACAGAGCGCATGTTCATGATGGCACGACGCGATATTGCCAAGGGTGAAGAACTTTCCTTTTTCTACCCAGCCACGGAATGGGAGATGCAGGCTCCGTTCATCTGCCTATGCGGATCGGCGAACTGCATTCACGTGGTGGCTGGCGCGCGCTTCCTGCCGCTCTCCACGCTGGAAATGCATTACCTCAGCCCGCACATCCGTGAGATGATGATCGAACTGCTCAACAACACCGAACTGCATTTGAAGAAGCTGCAGGAAGCGTAAAGTCAAAACGGGACTGGCATCAGACCTACTGGCTGGTTTGTGTTTGTGACACAAGACATTGCCGGGAAGGTCTGTTTTTTGCCCGTCAGGCTTGGGGTGACTGGGATTTTTTTGCAAATCAGGCAAGACAAAAACGCGAATGGGATTTATAATCAAGTCACTATATTCTATCGACTGGAGGATTTTCCCATGGCTAGTGTTACGTATAAGAATGTATTCAAAAAGTTTGGTGATCTGATGATCATCAAAGACCTCAACATCACGGTTGAAGACAAGGAATTCCTTGTGCTGGTTGGGCCCTCGGGCTGCGGCAAAACCACCGCCCTGCGTCTGCTGGCCGGCCTGGAAGAAATCACCGACGGCCAGATTGTCATCGGTGACCGCGTGGTCAATGACGTTGCGCCCAAGGACCGCGACATTGCCATGGTCTTCCAGTCCTATGCCCTGTACCCGCACCTTTCCGTGTACGACAACATGGCATTCGGACTCAAACTCCGCAAAACCCCGAAAGATGAAATCAAACGCCGCGTGAGTGAGGCTGCGGATATTTTGGGCATTCAGGAATTACTCCAGCGCAAGCCGCGCCAGCTTTCGGGAGGTCAGCGCCAGCGTGTGGCAGTTGGACGCGCCATCGTCCGCGAGCCCAAGGTCTTCCTCTTCGACGAGCCGCTCTCCAATCTCGATGCCAAACTTCGCGTTCAAATGCGCGCCGAGATCAGCAAACTGCACCAGCGCCTGCAAACCACTTTCATCTACGTAACCCACGATCAGACCGAAGCCATGACCATGGCCACTCGCATTGCAGTCATCAATAAGGGACAATTGCAGCAGCTGGATACGCCGCAGAACCTCTACGATTATCCCAACAACCTGTTTGTGGCTGGCTTCATCGGGTCGCCCGCCATGAATTTTTTCCCCGCCAAGATTGTCACTGAGGGCAATAAAATCATGGTGGATACCGTCGATTTCAAGGTGCAGGTTCCCGAAAAATCAGCCAAGCCATACGCGGGCATGAACGGACGGAGCGTCATCTTTGGCATTCGCCCTGAAAACATCCACGACCCCGAATTTGCCCCGCAAATTACCCGTGCTGAAAAAGTCTCCACCAAGGTGGATGTGACCGAACTAATGGGCAACGAGACCCTGTTGTATCTCGTCAGCGGCAAGAACACCTTTGTTGGTCGCGTGGACCCGAGGTCGAAACTACGCGTGGGCGACGTGGCAAACGTGCTTTTCGATATGGAAAAATTCCACATCTTTGACGCGGAAACCGAGCAAGCAATTCGATAAGCCAGCCGCCGCAATATGAAAAGCGACAGTCACCTCTTCGCAAAAGGGTGACTGTCGCTTTTTCAAAGGGGGCCGGCAATGCGCGGTAAATTCATAATTAACAAGGATACATTCATGCCAATTCCAAAATGGGTAAAAGATGCCGTCTTCTACCAAATCTTTCCAGACCGCTTTGCAAAAAGCGGCCGCAAACCATCGGGCTCTTTGCCCTTTGAAGACTGGAACACGCCGCCCACAGTTCACGGCTTTAAAGGCGGCGATTTGTACGGGGTAACCGAAAAACTGGATTACCTGCAAAAACTCGGCATCAACGCCATTTATTTCAACCCGGTCTTCGCCTCGGCAAGCAACCACCGGTATCATACCTACGACTATTACAACATCGACCCCCTGCTGGGCGGAAACAATGCGCTTAAAAAATTACTGCGAGAAGCGCACAAGCGCGAAATCCGCATTATATTGGACGGCGTTTTCAACCATGCCTCGCGCGGATTCTGGCAGTTTCACCACGTACTGGAAAACGGCAAGGGATCGCCCTATGTCAACTGGTTTTACTTTGACCCGGAACGACTGGAAGGACGCCGCCAATGGGGAGCCTACCCCGCCTCAGGCGAACTGCACGCGCTAAAAAACGGTGAAGGCAGTTTCAAAGCCATTGGTTACCAAGCCTGGTGGAATTTGCCCGCCCTGCCCAAGTTCAACACCCACACGCCCGCTGTGCGCGAATTCCTGTTTGATGTTGCCGAATATTGGATCAAATTCGGCGTGGACGGCTGGCGGCTGGATGTGCCGGCAGAAATTGACGACGACGAATTCTGGCGCGAGTTCCGTCGCCGCGTGCGGGCGGTCAACCCTGAAGCGTATATCGTCGGCGAAATCTGGCACGAGGCGCAACGCTGGTTGCAGGGTGACCAGTTTGACGCGGTGATGAACTATCCCATCGCAGCGCTTGCGTTAAATTTCTTCGCCGCCAACCACCTGAATTTTGGAGCCATCCAACATGCGGGCGGTATCAAAGATCGCATTCGCCCAACCAACGCCTGCGATACCGCCAATGAACTAGACCGTTTGCTGAACCTCTATCCTGAAGAAATTACTCATGCTCAATTAAATCTACTCGACAGTCACGATATGCCGCGTTTCCTCACTTGCGCCAGCGGCAACAAGGATTCGCTCAAACTCGCTTGGTTGTTTATGTTCACCATTCCCGGAGCGCCCTGCATTTACTACGGAGACGAAGTCGGCGTGGATGGCGGCCATGATCCAGACTGCCGCAAAGCATTCCCATGGGATGAAGCCAGATGGGATAAAGACCTGCTTGAATATGCAAAAGCCTGTATCGCTTTGCGAATAAAGCACGCCGCCCTGCGGCGCGGATCTTACGAACGGATTCATGCCGAGGGTGAAATGTTAGCTTACGCCCGCTCGCATGGTACGGAGACTCTGATCACTGCTTTCAACGCGTCGGAAGAGGAAAAAACCCTCAATCTCTTTCCGCAGAAGAAGGCAACTGTGCTGTTTGGAAAACCCTCCTTTTCCGGCAATCAGATCGTCATCCCGCCGCGCAGCGGAGTGGTGTTGAAGTGAAGCCATCACTGCCTTTGAGTTTCTTCCGCAGAAAGGAAGGGAAAAAGTAAATTTATGAAATCCTGTCGCAAAGAACTTTGGTTTAACATCCCCGCGCGTCGTGGGTTTGTAAATATCACCTCGCAAGTCGAGGAATGCCTTCGTGAAAGCGGAATCCGCGAAGGACTCTGCCTTGTGAACGCTATGCACATCACCGCCTCAGTCTTCATTAACGACGACGAAGGCGGACTCCACCAGGATTACGAAAAATGGCTGGAGAAACTTGCCCCGCATGAACCCGTCAGCGGATACCGCCACAACGACACGGGCGAGGACAATGCCGATGCGCACATGAAGCGCCAGGTGATGGGGCGCGAAGTGGTTGTCGCCGTAACCAACGGTCAATTAGACTTTGGAACTTGGGAACAAATCTTCTACGGCGAATTCGACGGAAGAAGACGCAAGCGCGTGCTGGTCAAAATCATTGGAGAGTGAGGCAAAATGAAACTACAGGGAAAAATAATCGCAACCTTGATCGCCGAGGGCGCAGAAGACTTGGAATACTACGTCCCGCTGATGCGCTTGCAGGAGGAAGGCGCAAAAGTCCTGTCGGCAGGGCTGGATCTGAAACCCGTCAAAGGGAAAAACGGGCTGGTCATCACGCCCGACGCCGCCATCGAATCCTTGAACGCAAGC
>CAILWD010000194.1 GCA_903837815.1 uncultured Chloroflexota bacterium
GTTACAAGGTACAAAAATATAGTCCGATGCCTTTTCATGCATCAGATGGAACACGAGATTTAGAAATAACGCTGAGAAATCTAGGTCGAACTGGTTTCCAAGGTCAAGTCCAGGCGGCGGTGCAGGATGCCTTTTACGATGATCAGGGTCAGGAATGAAAAACAGACAAGAACCACGGCCAGGGTTAAAGCTACGTTCAGGTCAATCTCAAAACCGATATAAATTGCGAGCGGCATGGTCTGGGTTCGGCCGGGAAAATTTCCGGCGAAGATGATCGTTGCTCCAAACTCACCCAAAGCCCGCGCCCAAGTCATCACACTGCCACTCACCAGAGCCATCCACGATAACGGCAGGACAATATGGCGGAAAATCTGCCAGCGGTTGGCTCCATCCAATTCGGCGGACTGTTTTAATTCGGGATCGATCGAGGCAAAACCAATGGCCGCTGCCTTGATATAGAACGGCGCGGCGATAAAAGTCTGCGCCATGATGACAGCCACCGTGGTAAACGGGATACTAATGTCCAATGTGTTCAGGAAAGGTCCAAGCAGACCACGGCGCCCAAATGCAATCAGCAAGGCAACCCCCGCTACAGAAGGAGGGAGTACTGTTGGCAAATCGATCAAGGTATCAACTACCCGATAGAAACGGGAGCGGCGCTGTGACAATAGATATGCCACCGGTGTCCCCAACAGCAAGGTTACGCCGGTGGTTGTCAGCGAAGTCAGGAGGCTCAACTTGATTGCCTGCATAACCTGTTCCTGGTTCAAAGTCGTCAAAAAATCGGTTGGTGAAGTCCGCAGGAAAAGCGCAATGAGCGGAATGGCAATAAAAACCAAAAGCGGCAGAGACAGCAGCTTCCATGTGGCGTTCGACCCGAACCTGAGCCAGTCCAGACTGGCAGAGACCTGCGCTGGCAGGGATGCGGAACGTAGAGCCAGGGGAGGATTAAGCGGTTTTTCAGTCATTACAAGGAGGGTTGTTCACTCTGGAAGTAAAGCCTGCATTCATCCAGCCATTCAAGCACCAACCTGAGTTGTTTCAGGCGCATGCTTAGACTCATTCGGTTATAGATCTGTTCAGCGGGCAAATCGGCATGTATTGTCTCCAGACGCCGGATATGAATCTCGATTTCCGATTGTTGACGTTCGAAGGCTGAGGTCAATTTTTCGGGCAGATACATTTTCAGGAAATAAACACGGGTTACAAACTCCATGCGGATGGCGCGCGTACTGCCGCCGCTTGGGGTCTCCAGCCAGTTAAGGAAGCGCGTTCGTCCCAAGTCTGTGATGTGGAGAAGCTGGCGGGGAGGCAATTTTTCCTGGGAGATTTCTTCCATCGAAACCTCCCCTCTCATTTCGAGTCGTTTCAAAATGGAGTAGGCTTGACTCTGGCTGAGGTGCCATACCTGCCCCAGGTCAGTGACCACCTTGCGGTGCAGGTCATAACCGTGTCCTGGCATGGCGAACAGCAAGCCAAGCAAAGCCATTTCGGGAGATAGTGTGCCAATGTGGCGGGGTTGACTGTTTTTCATGGATGTACTCATCGAGTGAGTATAGATTGCATGGCGAGTATATCAGCCCCGCCTAAAGTTGGCAATGGAAGCAGAACCCATAAAAATCACGATTCTGTGTGACGTTTGTAACAAAACAATTGAAACAATAATAGGGGTATGGTAGGATGAAAGGGGAGTTTTTATCCCTGCAACTGCATTTAATCTGGCGTTACGTATGGTTTCGCACCATCCTACATAAACTTCACTAAATAAAGAAATAGGAGACGTTATGCTGAAGAAGTTACTCACCATCAATGGGATCAACAAAACGGTGATCGTGGATCCTGAGGCAACGCTGGCAGATGTTTTGCGGAAGCAGTTGTTCCTGACCGGCACCAAGGTTTCATGCAATGAGGGACATTGTGGCGCATGCTCGGTCATTTTGAACGGGAAACTTGTCCGCTCCTGCATCGTGAAGATGAAGAAAC
>CAILWD010000195.1 GCA_903837815.1 uncultured Chloroflexota bacterium
CTGCGGGTCGATATCTACCCCGAACCGCTCATTCCGCGTGAAACCCTGCCGGCATTCTTCAAACTCACCAAGGCGGGCTTCAGCCAAAAACGCAAGACCCTGCGCAATTCGCTTTCTTCTGGATTGCACATCAAACCGGTAGAAGCCGAAACCCTGCTCAAATCCGCCAACATCGACCCCATCCGCCGGGCGGAAACATTGTCCATTGAAGAGTGGAAGGGGTTGTGTCAAACAGGATAAGAAATGCCACACTGTTAATGTAGTCAATCGAGGCGTTTCCTCCAAGCGTCTGGTCCTAAAGCGTCCTGCTGCCTAAACCGCTGGCTTTCACTGACCTGTCAGGAAACACAGCCCGCGCTTCCTTCGCAGGGGGAGGCTAAAGTTTATACCTGTCCCATTCTTCTCCAACCCATTTCATAAAGAGGAAGTCGCCTACCTTACGTCCACGCCGGTGAGCCTTGTCAAAATGCGGTGGACAAGCATGGTGGGCAACAAAAGAACGATGTGCAGGACAGCGCTCAAACCGAAGAGAGTGGAAACGGAAGCGAGAAAATTGTTCAAATGGGGCGCGATATTGGTGAGCATCCATCCGCCTGCGCCGGCGAAAATTCCCAGGGCGAGCAGGGCTGCAGTCCACAACCCAAGCGGAAGCCAGGAGTGGCGGTCCGACTCGGAGGGCAGCATCGTGCTGGATACGGTAAAGGCGAGATAAAACCAGAGGGGAAAGTCGTCCACCTGAGGCAACAGAGACAGTCCCTTCCAGAAAAGGTCAAATTGACCGTTGGAAAAAACAGACAGCAGGGCGTCAACTCCCAGACGGTCCATGCCGGCGTATGCGATGAACAACGATCCGCTGATCAACGGCGCGATACCGATCAACGAATCGCGGACGATGTCGGTCTGTGCGGTTTCCACATAGCCCATCAACAGGCGTCCATTGGGCAGGGAATGAGGGATGAGGGAAAATCTTCCTGTGCGCACGCGCAGGAGTTTTGCCATCACAAAATGACTGAGTTCGTGCAGAAAGACCCCGGGCAAAAAGAGAATCGAAAACAAGCCGATGGATAACTGGGTATTGCGGGTGAGGATGAGAAAAACCGCGTGTATCTCACGATGCAAAAGCCGCTGGAGAATGACCAGCGGCAGGAGAGTCAGGATGAACCAGAGGAAACCAGTGAAAGCCATAGATGACAATGCTGAATATGGGAAAAAAGACGGAGGCAAAAAACCTCCGTCCTTCGTCTCTGGTCTTCCGTCTATTTCGCAGCAGCTTTGGCAATGGCGACGAAGTCGTCCACTTTCAGGCTTGCGCCGCCGACGAGCGCCCCGTCGATATCGGGCTGCCCGAAGAATTCAGCCGCATTTGCCGCAGTGACCGAGCCGCCGTACAACACGCGGATGGCTTGCGCGGTTTCAGCGCCGAAGAGTTCCGCGAGCGCCGGGCGGATGACGTCCTTGACCACAGCATTGGCTTCCAGTCCATTCGATGCCTTGCCCGTGCCGATTGCCCAGACCGGCTCATAGGCAACCACAATGCGCGGGGCAAATTCAGCGGGAACGCCCTTGAGACTGCCCTTCGTCTGGGTCGAGACAACCTCGCGGGTTTGCTTCGCTTCGTACTGCTCCAGCGTTTCGCCGACACAGACAATCGGGGTCAGGTCAGCTTTTTGCGCAGCGACCAGTTTTCGGTTGACGATTTCATCGGTTTCACCGAAATAGGCGCGGCGTTCCGAGTGACCGAGGATCACGTATCCGCATAATTCTGTGACCATCGCAGGGGCAACTTCGCCCGTAAACGCGCCTTTTTCCTCCCAGTGCATGTTCTGTGCGCCCAAGCCGATGTCGGTCCCTTCGAGCAGGGAGGCGGCAGCCATAAGCGAGATAAACGGCGGGCAGACAACTTTTTCCACGCCCTCAATTTCGCGCAATTTGGCGCTCATGTTGAAAAGCAGGTCGCGGGTTTCCGCGACGGTTTTGTTCATTTTCCAATTTCCGGCAACGAGTGACTTTCGCATGATGAATTCCTTATTGTATGATTTTGAGATAATCCTCCGCCATGAGACGAACCCATTTGGGAATCTCCTGATCGGAAGTAAGGGCAAGCAGGGTGGTTTTTGCCTCCCCGGCGTTACCGATTTTCATTTCCATTTCCGCTTTGAGCAGTTGTATTTCGGGCATGTCCGGGATCATCTTCTCCGCCTCGCCCATCTCGGCTTTTGCCTTTTCGAGATTGCCCTGGTACAGCGCCTGTCGCCCACGGGCAACATGACCCAACGCGGGATTGTACACATCCACCCGTTCGAAAAATCCGACGGGCAGCAATTCCTTTTGTTCAGCCGCCTTGTAGACGGTCTCGTGGATTCTATCCTCCTGCTCTCTGGGCAGGTTCTGTCCCCGGTTATTGGCAGCCAATCGAATATAGAGACCAGCCGCCGGCGCCCATGCCTGACGCTCCACAAACTTTTCAGCGGCTTTCTGCAGGAAGTCCTTGTTCTCCGGTCCTGCCAGCGTGATGGCTTGATTCAACTCGTCCACCGCGCGGCGAACTTCCCGCGAATCCCACAATGCAAGAGCCAGGTTCAACCGCGCATCGGGATCATTTGGGTTTTTCGCAACCAACTCCATTGCCACAGACAATTCAGGCGAAGCATCCTGGGGGGATGGAAGAGGTTGTTGCGCCTCCGGCGAAGTGACCCCATTGTCTGGCTCAGGAAGCGGCTCTCCCAGAGTGGGTTGCACAACCGGAGGAATGGGGGATTCGGAAATCGGTTCGGTTGTACGCATCAGACGGTTGCGTACAGCCAGCCCAATCACCGCCAGGCAAAGCAGGACAACCAGCCCAATACTGACCCACATCCACGGAGAGCGCTTTTTGACGGGAGGTAAAACAACACCCGCAGCGGGAATAGCCTGTTTTTTCGAACCAGTTCTATCCTTCGCCGCCGTCGAGCGCATAATGATGGCTGTCCCTTGCATCGGCACGCCAGCCTCTGTCCAGGCTTGCTTGAAGGCGTCCATCAACTCTTCGACAGTGGCATAGCGGTCGAGACGGTCTTTGGCCAGAGCCTTCAATAAAACTCGCTGGACTGTATCCGGCACATTCGGGTTGACTTTTTTAGGCATGGGCAGCGGCGTATAAATATGGTCGTGGATGACCGAGAAGGGCGTATCGGCGCTGAAAGGGACTTGCCCCACCACCAGTTCGTAAAGCATCACGCCAAAGGAATAAATATCCGTTCCCGCGTCGAGGTCTTTCTTGCCCATTGCCTGTTCGGGAGAGATGTACTGCGGCGTGCCCATAATCGAATCAGACGACATGGTGGATTCCCCCGCCTGGGCAATACGCGCCAGCCCGAAGTCTGCCAGGTACATCATGCCATCTGCCGCAATCATCACATTCGACGGTTTAATATCGCGGTGCAAAATCCCCTGCCTGTGGGCATATTCCAGCGCCGCGCCCACAGAGTTGACCACCTGCTCGATTTCCTCGGAGGTCAGCGGCCCCTGTGTCAGCCGTGCCTTGAGCGTATCCCCTTCGATGTATTTCATCACCAGATAGGGGCGTTTTTCATGTTCGGAGTAATCGTAGATCGGGACAATGTTGGGATGTTCCAACTTCGCCACCACCCGCGCCTCACGCTGAAATCGGGAGATGAATGTCTGGTCTTCGTTGAACGCGGGATGCAATACCTTCAGAGCCACATAGCGGTCGAGCGAGGCATGATAGGCTTTATAAACGGTCGCCATGCCGCCCTGCCCCAGTTGTTCAATGATTCGATATTGACCAACATTCTCACCGATATTGAAAGACATTAAATCATCTCCGATTGCGTTTTCTTCGATTATAGCCGAGCGCGCCGAGTTTTTGCTGTGTCGCTTGTGAATTGTTTGTGAATTGAAATGCGGGGCTGCGCAGAAATCTGATTCTGTCTCGAGCGGCTTTTTCTACCCGTCAACTTGCGCGAGAATCAATCTCCGCGCTTATTTTACAAAGCCTGCTAAAACGGACTAAAGAACAGCGCGGAGAAAATCCGCGCTGTTTTGTGACCAGACTTTATTTGCCCGCATAAATTACTTGTCGAGCAAAGCCGCCACGCCGGGCAGTTCCTTGCCTTCGAGGAATTCGAGCGATGCGCCGCCGCCGGTGGAGACATGGGTCATCTGCTTGGCAACGCCCGCCTTCTTGACCGCACTGGCTGAGTCGCCGCCGCCGATGACGGTAGTCGCGCCCGATTCAGCCAGCAGTTTGGCAAGGGCGAAGGTGCCTACAGCAAACTTGGGCATTTCGAAGACGCCCACGGGTCCGTTCCAAACCACGAGTTTGACCCCGCTCAGGGAGGATTTGTACAGTTCGAGGGTCTTGGGTCCCACATCCAACATGCGCCAGCCTGCGGGGATTTTATCCACATCCACAGTTTGGGTGTTGGCTTCGGCGTCGAACTTGTCCGCAATGACCGCATCCACGGGGAGGATCAACCTATCGCCTGATTTTGCCAAAATGGACTTGGCGGTTTCAAGCGAGGCTTCTTCGACAAGGCTGTCCTGCATGTTGATGCCCTTTGCGGCGAGGAAGGTATTCGCCATGCCGCCGCCAATGATCAACTTGTCGCATTTGGAAAGCAGGGTTTCCACGACCAAAATCTTGTCGCTGATCTTCGCGCCGCCCAAAATAGCGATGTAGGGATGTTCGGGGTTGGCAATCGCGCGCCCAAGGTATTCGAGTTCCTGTTCCATCAAAAAGCCAGAGACGGCGGGCAGGAAACGCGCCACGCCTTCGGTGGAGGAATGGGCGCGGTGCGCGGAACCAAAGGCGTCGTTGACGTACACTTCGCCGAGC
Organism: uncultured Chloroflexota bacterium; assembly: GCA_903837815.1. GTDB lineage: Bacteria > Chloroflexota > Anaerolineae > Anaerolineales > Villigracilaceae > Villigracilis. Next base: position 4,838 of record CAILWD010000195.1, read on the forward strand.
GCAGCCATCTGCTTGGCAAGGTCGAGGTCGTTCTTTTCTTCGCCCTTGTGGAAGCGGGTATTTTCGAGCATGAGCACTTCGCCGGGCTTCAATTCCTTCGCCATCTTTTCCACTTCCGCGCCGACGCAATCGGGAGCCATCTTGACGGGGCTGCCCAACAATACGGCGAGGGCTTCGGAGGCGGCTTTCAGGCTGAACTCGGGATCGGGTCCGCCTTTCGGACGTCCGAGGTGGCTCATCAACAGGACGCACGCGCCCTGTTCCAAAACGTATTTGATGGTCGGCAATGCAGCTTTGATGCGCTTGTCATCGGTTACTTTGCCTTCCGCCATGGGCACGTTGAAATCGACGCGCATGAGAACGCGCTTGCCCTTGAGGTCAATGTCTTTTACGGTTTTCTTATTCATAAGATTTCGCCACTCGTGTCCAGGTATCAAAAGTGTCGAAGTGTCCCCTGACACATTCGACACTTTGAAACTTTCGATACTTTTTAGAGCGATTTCGCCATCAACACAGCCAAATCAGCCGTGCGGCAGGAGTAACCCCATTCATTGTCGTACCAGGTGAC
>CAILWD010000196.1 GCA_903837815.1 uncultured Chloroflexota bacterium
CCTACGGGCTGGCGGTTGTGATCCGACATGAATTCGGCTACAAAAACCAGAAACTTTACACGGTCTATGCTCATATGAGTAAAACCCTTGCCATACCCAGTCAGCATGTTGAGGCTGGCGATTTGATCGGTCTGGTCGGCGCGACCGGCGCAACCACCGGGCCGCATGTCCACTTTGAAGTGCGGCTGGGCGGAAACTCATTTCACCATACCCTTAATCCCGAATTGTGGCTTGCGCCGCCGCAGGGCTGGGGCGTGCTGGCGGGGCGGGTGATGAATGAGAAAGACGAACTTCAGTCGCACAAGGAAGTTAACCTGATTTCCGAAGCGACGAAAAAGAATTACATGGTGAAGACCTACGGCAGCGGCGGAGCTGTCAACCCCGACCCGTATTACAACGAGAACCTTGTGCTTGGCGACCTGCCCGCCGGTATTTACAAAATCCTGATTTCGTACGACCCGGAGAAGAAGCCAGCCCAAACCTGGGTGGAGATTTTCCCCGGGCAGGTGACCTACTTCACCTTCGAGGGCGAAAAGGGGTTCAGTGACGAGCGCCCACCCGCGCCGAAACTAAAATCAATGCCGCGGTTGACGCCGATTCCACAGCCATGAGATACAGGTACAAACATAGTTTTCTACAATGATTTCGTCTTGACTTACTGAACATCTGTGCTATACTCTCGCCCACACTCATTTAATTACTTACACATCTATTTGGAGAAATAAACGATGGCAAGAAAATCCCGCGCAGTGGAAGCCCCCGCACAAAATCAAAATATCGATAACGCCAAACGCGCCGTGTTGGATAAGGCGGTCGGCGACATCCTCAAACGCTACGGCGACGGTTCGATCATGAGACTTGGTGAAGCCCAGGGCATGGTGACGGAAGCCATCCCAACCGGCTCTCTCTCGCTCGATATTGCCCTCGGCGTCGGCGGCATCCCGCGCGGACGTGTGATCGAAATCTACGGGCCTGAATCTTCGGGCAAGACCACCCTCTGCCAGCATATTGTTGCCGAAGCGCAGAAGATGGGTGGAACCGCCGCGTTCATCGACATGGAACACGCGCTCGACCCCAGTTACGCCGCCAAGGTCGGCGTGGACATCGACAACCTGCTCGTCTCGCAGCCCGACACCGGCGAACAGGCGCTCGAGATCGCGGAAACCCTCGTGCGCTCCGGCGCGGTGGATGTGGTCGTTGTCGACTCGGTTGCAGCCCTCGTTCCCCGTTCTGAAATCGAAGGCGACATGGGCGACGCCACCATGGGCGTTCAAGCCCGTTTGATGTCGCAGGCGCTGCGCAAACTTTCGGGCGCCATCAACCAGACCAAGACCTCGGTCATCTTCACCAACCAACTCCGCCAGAAAATCGGCGTGATGTTCGGCAACCCCGAAACCACCACCGGCGGACAGGCGCTCAAGTTCTACGCCTCGGTGCGTCTCGACGTGCGCCGCATCCAATCCATCAAGGTCGGTGAGGAAGTCATCGGCAACCGCACCCGTGTCAAGGTGGTCAAGAACAAGGTCGCGCCGCCCTTCCGCACCGCCGAGTTCGACATCATGTTCAACGAAGGCATCTCGAAGGCTGGCGACGTCCTTGACCTGGCGACCAAATTCGAGGTCATCACCAAGCGTGGCGCATTCTTCTCGTACGGTGACGTCCGCATCGGGCAGGGACGCGAAAACGCCAAGGACTACCTCCGCTCCAACCTCGACATGATGGGCGAAATCGAAGCCGTCATCCGCCAGAAGGCGCTCAGCGGCGAAATTGCCCTCCCACTCGATATAGGCAACGAAGGTGCCAACTCGCTCGATACTGCCGCAGTGGAAGAAGAATTGTAGGATACGACAAAACTTCCGAAGTCTCGAAGACTTCGGAAGTTTTGTGTTTTAATGAGGATATGCTTCGCATCCGCCCAAATCTGGTTGCCCTCCTTCTGACTTTGACCTTCGCCTCAGCCTGCGTGCCCCAAGCCACCGAGGCTCCCTTCCTCCCACCCACACTGCCGCCGCCGACTGAAACCGCACCCACAGGCACGCCCATTCCGACCGTCCAATCTGACCTGCCAACATCCACTGTGGCAGCCACGCCCACTGAAGGGCCCTGTTCCAACAACCTCGAATTCGTCTCGGATGTCACCATTCCTGATGGGACGACGGTTTCGACTGGCTCGACAATCGACAAGCAATGGCTGGTCAACAACAGCGGGTCATGCAACTGGGATTCCGGCTATCGCCTGAAATGGATCGGCGGCAACCCGATGGGGGTGAATCAGGAGCAGTTCCTTTATCCCGCCCGCGCAGGGACTCAAGTCACTCTCCGCATTCTATTCACCGCACCCGCCGCAGAGGGGACATACGAAAGTGCGTGGCAGGCTTACGGCTCGAACGGCATTGCCTTCGGCGACCCGATTTTTATGAAGATCGTGGTAATTCCGTAATTTTTATTTCCCTGCCAAATGCGCCTGATACGCCTTCCAGCCGGGACACCAGGTTGTATGCCACTTCCACAACCGAGAGAGGAAGGATTTGGGGTTGGCTTCGGCTTTCTGCCGCATGGGACAGGTCTCACAGGGGAAGGTCTTTTCTGAATTCATAATTTTGCTCCTTGAAAAAATTTCTCTACCGTACATTTTTAGAATCGGGACGCTGACCGCGAAGCGCGCAGAAAACGCAGATTTTTTCTCTTTCATCAGCGAAATCAGCGTTTTTCAGCGTCCCAAAAAGGTTTTATACGGTGGAGCAGAAAAAATTATTTTTGCAACACGCGGAAAATTTCCAATGCATGATTGACACGCTGGGACAGCACACCTTCCTCGGCAACCTTCAAGCGCGTTCCCATTTCAGAAAAGGTGAAGATATCACCCGAGGCTTGAAGCATGAAGTTTTGTGTGCGGGAAAAATAGTCGGTTAGGCGCTGGTCGAAAAAGCCGCTCACCCAATCCGAACTTTCGTCCGAAGCAACGACGTAACGGGCGTTGAACTCCGGGAAATCGGAAAAGTCCACCGGGGTTCGCACCAACGACATCCCCCATTCCAGAACTTTATTTGCCAGCCCGCTGACGGCATACTTTTGATCGGCTTTTGGAAACAGGCTGAAGGGCGGCATGTTCAAATGTGGAGAGATGACCGCCGCCGCCTGAGTCTCCACCCAATTATTATCTTCACCCGAGGTATCCACCAGGTCGAAGAGGTACATCTCGCCGTCGGGGGTGACGCGGCGGGAGACATTCCGCAATTCGTAGCGGGTCCGCGCCCCAGGACGACGGTACAAGGCGGCAATTTTATCCGCCAGATGTGCGTCCGCTTCGATGGGCGAAAACCCCAGCGACTGCGCGATTTGTTTTTTCTGCTCCGCTTCTTTGCGGACGGCGGAAATCGCAAAATACACCATGCCGCCGAAAAATGCGAGGAAACCCAGCAAAACCAAAACGCCGATGATATCCATACCTGCCTCGCTGTGGTAAAAGATTTTCAGTTCACGCGCATGAATCCAAACAACTTCCACATGCCGCGCATGAATTTATGACCGCCATCCGGGTTCAGGAATTGATTCGGGCAGGAGCCGGGGATGACCGCGATGCCATTTGCCTTGCACATTTCCACAGCAGGCTGCGAGACGCTGGTCATGCCTTGCGCCAGCCCGGGCTTGGTGCCCATCATGCAATGCATCCAGACATGCTTGACGCCCAAATCTACGCATTGCTGAACCACCTGCTCGGTCACCTTGGGGTTGGTCAGCAAAAAGACCGCATCAGGCTTTTCAGGGATGGATTTCAAATCTGCATAGCACGGGTCGCCCTCGAAGGTGGAAATGCGTGGGTTGACCGCGTACACCTGGTAGCCCGCCTCTTTGAAATTTTTGTAAGCAAGGTTACAGCCCGTATCGCGTTTATCCGAAACGCCAACAACGGCGATTTTCTTTTGCGCGAGAAACCCCTGCACCAGCGAGTCGAGTTTATTCATGAATATCTCCTTGAGAATGATTCGGTTCTGCGGTGATATACGAATTATAGGGCAAATTCGTTGCGGCGGCTCGCTGATTTTTTTCTAACGAAACTCTTACCGCCGCATTGGCGCGGGGCGTATAGAATCGGGGCTTGGAAATTAAACTTATTCTAGGCAGGAGTACGCCATGACCGACAAAAATTTACAGCAATTCACTTTCAAAGCCGAGACGAAACAACTGCTCAATATTTTGATCCACTCGCTTTATAAAGACCGTGAAGTCTTCCTGCGGGAATTGCTCTCGAATGCGTCCGACGCGCTCAACCGACTGCGCTTCGAGATGGTGACCAACCAAAACGTGCTGGACGGCGCCGCTGAGTTGAAGATTCACATCACCGCCGACAAGGACTCGCGCACGCTTACGATTCAGGATACGGGCATCGGCATGACGCGGGACGAGGTCATCGAGAACCTCGGCACGATTGCCCAATCTGGCGCGCGGAAATTTTTGGATGCCGCGAAAGACAAAACAGCAGACTTCGTCCAGGTTATCGGTCAGTTTGGGGTGGGATTTTATTCCGTGTTCATGGTTGCGGAGTCGGTGCGGGTGACATCCCGTTCTTTCGATCCGCAGGCGGAGGCGGTGACCTGGTTCGCCACCGGCGACGACAGCTACGAGATCAGCGCGGCGGAGATGACCGAGCGCGGCACAAAAATCGAGATCAAGCTCAAGGAAGATGCCGCGGAGTTCGCCGAGGAATATCGCATCAAGAATATCATCCACAAGCATTCGGACTACATTGGCTTCCCGATTTACGTTGGCGAAGGCAAGGAAGCGGTCAACAAGCAGACCTCACTGTGGCGCACTTCCAAACAGGAAGTGACTGAGGAACAGTACAAGGAGTTTTACCGTCAGACCACGCTGGACTTTGAAGAGCCGCTGACCCACATCCACATGTCCACCGATGCGCCGGTGCAGTTATATGCCCTGCTCTTCCTGCCCAGCAAAGCGGAGCGCGGAGTCTTTTCCCTGCGAAAAGATGACGGACTAAAACTTTATTCGCGCAACATTTTAATCGACGAATACAACAAGGATTTACTGCCAGAATATTTGCGCTTCGTGCAGGGCGTGGTGGATTCGGAAGACCTGCCGCTCAACGTCTCGCGTGAGACGGTTCAGTCCAGCGGGCTGATGCCGAAGTTGAAGAAGGTCATCACCAACCAGGTCATCAAGGAGTTGGAAAATCTCGCCAAGAACAACGCGGAAAAGTATCACCAATTTTGGCAGGAGTTTGGGGTTTATCTGAAGCAAGGCGTCGCCGCCGCCCCCGCCGACGCAGACAGTATCAACCCGCTGCTGAGATTCAAGACCAATCTCAACCCCGAAGCGTGGTCGTCGCTCGAAGAATATGTCTCCCGCATGAAAGAAGGGCAGAAGGAAATTTTCTACATCGTCGGCGAAGACCCCCAAGTCTGTGCTGCGCAGTCCGCATTTGGATTACTTCCATTCGCAAGGCACGGAAGTGTTGCTGCTGACCGACCCGATGGATTCGTTCATGCTGATGGGGTTGCACAAGTACAAAGACTTCGAATTGAAGAATGTTTCGCAAGCCGAAGTGGATTTGAGCGAAAAGCAAAAAGAGGAAGCCGAAGCGCAGAAAATCCCCGAAGCCGATTTCGGCGGGCTGGTGGAACAATTCAAAAAAGTACTGGGCGAGCGCGTGACCGATGTTCGCGCGAGCAACAGGTTGTCTCAATCAGTGGCGCGCCTGGCGGATGCCGACGCGAACGCCAACCCCGAACTCCAGCGGGTTTACAAATATCTCGGACGGGAATATGAAATCCCGAAGAAGGTTTTGGAGTTGAATCCCGCGCACAACATCCTGAAAAACCTGCTCAAACTGGAAGCGGATTCGGAGTTGCAGACCATCATCATCGAACAAATCTACGAAAGCGCCCTGCTGGTGGAGGGGTTGCACCCCGACCCGTCGGGCATCGCCCCGCGCGTGCAGCAGATCATCGAGGCGGCGCTGGAAAAAAGATCCGGGTAAAATCTCCCAAAAGAGGCTGTCATCTTCCAGGGCGACAGCCTCTTTTGATGTGTATACATCTTTCCCGACACTACAAAACTGTATATCGTAAGGGGAAGTTTTTTCGTATAATGTAACAAACTTCATCCGCTGGTTTTTCCAAAAGGACAAAATGAAAATCTTGCGCGCAACATCATTTTTTGTTTTGGGAGTTTTTTTACTCAATATTTGTTTTGCCCCAACCATGCAGGCGCGGGCGTCTGTGGCAGCCGATGAAAACCCATTCGACGGGGCGGTCCGCTTTGAGCGCCTCACCGTCGAAGACGGTTTGCCGAACGCCACCGTTCTCTCTGTCCTGCAAGACCAGCAGGGATTTATGTGGTTCACCACCGAAGACGGACTTGCGCGCTACGATGGATATTCGTTTACCACCTTTTTGCACGATGCAGACAACCCCAACAGCCTGAGCAACAACAACACTTTTGCGCTCATCGAAAGCCGCGATGGATTGATTTGGATCGGGACCGACCCCGGCGGTTTGAATGTGTACGACCCGAAGACGGGCAAGTTCAGCCTGTATCTCCACGATGAAGCCAACCCCAACAGCCTTGTCAACGACAGCGTCTGGTCGCTGATGGAAGCCACAGACGGCGGCATTTGGATCGGCACGCGCGGCGGACTAAGTCATCTTGACCGCGAAACGGGAACCTTCACCAATTACGTCAACGACCCCGAAAATCCCCGTTCGCTGGCGGGCGCGGTGGTCTATCGAATTTACCAGGACCGCTCCGATACCATTTGGGTGGGAACCCGCAACGGCTTGCAGCGCTATGAACCGGAAACCGCTGACTTCACCAACTTCCAGAACAACCCCGACGACCCGTCCAGTATCAGCAGCAATAACGTCTGGGCAATGCTGGAAGACAGGGAGGGAAATTTTTGGGTGGGGACACGCGGCGGCGGACTAAACCGCTTCGACCGCGCCACGGGAAAATTTACAGTTTATCGCCACGATCCCAATGACCCAACCAGCATCGGCGACGACAGGCTGTGGAATATTTACGAAGATCGTTTTGGCAACCTGTGGATTACCTCCGAAAACGGCGGACTGAATCTTTTCAACCGTAATACTGAAAAATTCAAATCGTTCAAGCATGACCCCAACAACCCCTTTACCATCAGCCACAGCGATACCTTTTGGCTGACAGAAGACAGTTCCGGCGTGATGTGGGTCACCACCCGCTACGGCGGCGTGAACAAACTTTACCCGGCCTTGTGGCGCTTCGGGTTGTATCGCAACATCCCCGGAGACCCGGACTCGGTGAGTTCCAACAGCGTGTATTGTGTGCTTGCCGAGAAGAATGGCATCGTCTGGATTGGAACTTTCGGCGGCGGGCTCAACCGCCTGGATCGCAGAACAGGGCAAATGACCGTCTTCAAAAACGATCCCAACGTCCCAGGCAGTATTTCGAGCGACAAGATCTATAACCTCTTTCGCGACGAGCAGGGCGTCATTTGGGCTGCCACTTCGGGCGGCGGTCTCAATCGCATGGACCCTGTTACCGGCGAATTCACGGCATACAAATATTCATCGGATGCGCCCAATGTGATCGGAAGCAGTTTTCTGACTGTGGTCGATTCTGCCGGGAATGGGAAGCTATGGGTCGGCACGCTTGGTTTCGGGTTGGATTTATTCGACCCCAAAACGGGTGAAATGGACAAGGAATACTTCAACGACCCGGAGGATGCCAATTCACTTTCGGAGGACACGATCTACGATATTGCCATCGAAAAATCCGGGCGGGTGTGGATTGCCACCGCCCGGGGCGGACTCGACCTCCTCGACCCGAAAACGGATACTTTTACCCATCATCGGAACGACCCCGGAAATCCCAACAGCATCCTCAGCGATACGGTTTACACGATTTACCTTGATGAAGAAAATGACATGGTCTGGACGGGGACATCCAGCGGACTCAGCGGTTTGAATTTGAAAAGCGGTGAGTGGCAAAATTATACGACAAAGGATGGCTTGCCCAATGACAGGGTTGTGGGCGTTCAGCCGGGCAGGGGCAATGATTTGTGGGTCAGCACCAGCAAAGGGGTCAGCCACTTTTTACTCGAGACAAAAGCATTTCATAATTATGACGCCCGCGATGGCCTGCAAGGAGACCAGTTCACGATTGCCAGCTCATCCCTTGGCCCCGACGGGGAAATCTTCTTTGGCGGCCCCAATGGTCTGACCTTCTTCGAGCCTGCAAAGATCACCGATAATCCCTACCTGCCCCGTGTGGTATTCACTGATTTCCAGTTGTTCAACGACTCTGTTCCCATGGGCAGCGAACTTATGCCGTTGCCCATCGAAAAAACAAAGAAAATAATCCTGCCCCACGACCAGTCTGTATTTACGTTGAAATTTGCCGCGCTCAGTTACCAGCATTCGACCAAGAACCGTTATCAATACAAGATGGAAGGATTCGATAAGGACTGGTCGCCGCTGCGTTCCAAACAGGAAGCGACCTATACCAACCTGTCCCCCGGTACATACACATTCATGGTGCGCGCGACAAACAACGACGGCACTCCCAATGAGGTCCCGACCACACTCGAAATCGAAATCCTGTCTCCCTGGTGGGGAACCTGGTGGTTCCGCGTTCTGGCTGTGCTGATGGGTATTTTCGTTGTGTTGAGCGGGGTGCAGATCCGCATCAACAGCATCCGCAGAATCAATCTTGATCTGGAGGAGCGGGTCAGGCAGCGCACGCAAGAGTTGCAGGAGACCCAGGAACAACTGCGCGAGCAATCCATCCGCGACGCGTTGACGGGGCTTTACAACCGCCATTATCTTCGCGAAAGGCTCGACGCCGAATTCAGCCGCGCCCTGCGCAAGAAACATCCCATTGCATTCCTGTTGATGGATTTGGATCACTTCAAGGAAATCAACGACACCTATGGGCATCAGGCTGGAGATCAGGCATTGGTTGCCGTGTCGAATGTCATTGCCAGCCACACCCGCCAGAGCGATATTGCCTGTCGCTACGGCGGCGAAGAGTTCATGGTGATCATGCCCGAAGTGGGTTTGAGTGATGCCCTGCAACGCGCCGAATATTTCAGGAAAAGCATCGCAGACCTGGAGATCGAGTCCAACGGCAAAGTCATCCGCCTGACCATCTCGATTGGCATTGCCATCTTCCTTACCCATGCCACAGATAGCGACGCCATCCTTTCCATGGCGGATGAAGCCATGTATCAGGCGAAGCAAAGCGGCAGGAACAAGATCGTGGTGTATTCGTCGGAAGGCGGCCCTACGCAATGAACATCGCGTCGCCAAACGAGTAGAAGCGATAGCCCTCTTTGATGGCGGTCTCGTAAGTTTGCAGAATTCTCTCCCGCCCGGCAAAGGCGCTGACCAGCATAATCAACGTGGACTTGGGCAGGTGAAAGTTGGTGATCATCGCTTCCACAACTTTGAACTGGTAA
>CAILWD010000197.1 GCA_903837815.1 uncultured Chloroflexota bacterium
ACAACCGCAACGCGGAAGGGTTCAGCCATGGGCGCTTCGGTGGCGGCAGGGGCTTCAGCGGGAGCCTCGGTGGCAGCGGGAGCTTCAGCGGCGGGCGCTTCGGCAGCGGGGGCTTCTTCAGCCGCAGGGGCGGCGCAGGCGCTCAAAACCAACGCCAGAGTCAGAACGAACCAAACGAACTTTTTCATTTTCTTCTCCTTTAGAAAAAATGGATATTCTTTCGACAGGACATGCGCCCTGTTACGAAATTCAAAGTTAATCGCCGCGCTCGAAGGCTTTCGACAAAGCCGACGGGGCGCGGACTTTCGAAACGGTGGCAACCAGAACCAAAATCGTCACCACGTAAGGCATCATCACCGCCAGATCAGACGGGATGGGAATGCTCAGGACTTGAATCCAAAGTTGCAGGGAATTGATCAAACTGAAGAGCAGCGCGCCGCCCAAAACGCCAATGGGACGCCACGCGCCGAAGTACACCAGCGCAACGGCGATGAAGCCAAGTCCGCTGGTCATGTTCTGCTGGAAGACGTTGAGCAGGGCAATGGACATGGATGCGCCCGCAACCCCGGAGAGAGTCCCGCCGAGGATAATGGTGAAGTAACGGATGCGCGCCACGCTGACGCCGAGCGAATCCGCCGCATCGGGATTCTCGCCCACCGAGCGGATTTTCAACCCAAGCGTGGTCTTGTTCAACACGAACCACGCCAGCGGCACAAGCAGGTAGGCGAAATAAACGAGGATGTTCTGCTGAAAGAAGATTTCGCCAAGATAGGGAATATCGCTCAAAACGGGGATGTAGAGTTTGGGAAAGCCTTTGACAGTTTCAACAGTTCCCATCAACTTTTGGAAGAGCAGGTCGCTCATACCCAAGCCGAAGAGATAGAAACCGATGCCGCTGATGCCCTGCTCCGCGTGCAGGTTGACGGTGACGTAAGCCATCGCCAGCCCCATCAACGCGCCGACGATGATTGCGGTTAGCAAGCCAAGCCAGAGGTTGCCGGTGGAAAGAGCGACATAGAAGGCGGCGAAGGCTCCCAAAAGCATCTGCCCCTCGACGCCCAAATTAAGCACGCCGCTCTTTTGCCCAAAGGTCTCGCCGATTGCCGCAAATAGGTACGGGGTGGAAAGGCGGATTCCCGAAGCGAGAATGCCAACCAAAACTGTGATGGAAAAGAGGTCTGAAATCATGAGCCTGCCTCCGCATGCTGGATTGTGTTATCCCCGGCTGTAGGCGGGGCTTCTTCATCGCGTTTGGCAACCGCCTCGCGTCTGCGCTGTCGCCGCCTGCGGATAATTTCACTGCTGACGACAAAGACCACCACCAGCCCGTTGAGGGCGATGATCAGCGCGGAGGGAACCTGCACAATACGCTGCATTTTGTTCGCGCCGACGAGCAAAGCCCCGAACAAAATCGAAGCGGGGATGGACCAAAGCGGATGTAGCTGCCCGAACAAGGCGGCGACGATACCGTTGAATCCGGCGCTGCCGGTAAAGCCCGAAGCTGAACCGTCGGTAATCATGCGGTAGTTCACGCCAAAGACCTGCGTCGCGCCAGCCAGCCCGGCAAACGCTCCGCTCAACAAAAGGGCAAGCACCATGTAACGCCGAACTTCGATGCCCGCGTAGCGCGAAGCGTGCGGGTTTTGCCCCACCGCGCGGATGCGATAGCCAAGCGTGGTGCGCCATAAAAGGATGTAAACCAAAATAGCGAGGATGACCGCAATCAACGCGCCGAGGTGTAAACGGGTCGGAGCGAGGCGCGGCAGGCGGAAGATTTCCTCCAGGCGGGCGGTTTGCGGAATTTGCGAAGCGAGTTTCGCCTGTTCCGGGTCGATCATCGGTCCGCGCAACAGGAAATTCATCAATTGTACGGCGATGGCGTTCATCATCACCGTGCTAAGGATTTCGTTGACTCTGAAATACGCTTTGAGCGCGCCGGGGATTCCGCCCCAAATTGCGCCGCCGGCAAAGCCCGCCAGCAGCGAAAGGGTGATGGTCAGCCAGCCGGGCAGGCCGGTGACATTAAGCCCCACCCAGGTCGCCATAATTGCGCCGATGATCATCTGCCCTTCGCCGCCGATGTTGATGACGTCGCCGCGAAACGAGATGCAGATTCCCAGCGCAACCAGAAGCAGGGGCGTGGCTTTAACCAGCGTCTCGGCAAAGGCATTCGTGCTGCCAAAGGCACCATCCCACAAAGCGGCATACGCCTCGATGGGGTTGACTTTGAGAAAAAGAAGCATGATCGCCCCAACGGCAAGCGCGGCAAGGGTGGCAATCACCGGCAAGAGGGCATCGAAAAGGGAACCTAGTTTTTGTCGCATCGGGAGATCATCCTCCTCAGGGTCGGATTTGGATTGTGGTGAAATAAAAACAGGCGGGTCAGTTCCACGCCTGAGCTAAACTCAAATGCAAAAACGAATCATCGAAAAAGTTCAAGCCCAGGGCGATGGGCAGGTTGTTCTTCTCGTAAAATGTGGTCTGCAATTGCAAAATGGGTCTGCCCGCATCACCGCCCAAAAATTTCTGCGCCTCTATTATCAACACAGTCGAGCGGATGTCAGTCAAAACAAACGCAATTTTTTGATGAAAGTATCGGTCTAATATCTCGCGGATGTGCATCCCCCCATCGAGATTGTCCATTGGTTCACGCAGAAGTGAAATGGGAATCACATTATCCGCCAGGATAACCGCCCGCTGGTCAGCATGGAAAAGTCTGCGCAGGCAGATCAACTCTTCTCCCGCTTCCAGAGCAAGGACGAGGGATTCCTCTTCGCTGGCGGGACGCCTTGTCATGGAGATCAATTCAATGGTTGGGTTGTAGCCGTTGCCGGCAATCAATTCGGTCAGGTCCCATAAATTTCCAAAATGGGCGCTTGCGCGATGGACATGTTCGTTGACATAAGTCCCGTCTCCCTGTTTGCGAATGACAAATCCATTAGCGGCAAGTTTGGCTAGTACTGAACGCACGGTGGCGCGGCTGACCCCCAACTCGTCAGACAATTCACTCTCGGAGGGGATGCGGCTTCCAGGTGAATAGACACCGCTCCGAATTCGCTCCAGAAGGATTTCATCTACTTGATCGGCAATTGACTTGGCTTGAAGTACACGCATGGTATGCTTTCAAATGGGCAGTCGTCTGACGTTTGTACATTTGTACCATATTTCACATGGAATTTCAAGTGGCAATTTGAGATATCGTTGTCTGACATCAAAAACATGACGGGAATAAGCGTCTCCTTGAGGTTGTCTTTATTCCTTTGCCCAATGCGTGTGGTCGTTGAGTCTGTCCACCACCCAGCGGTGCAGGTGGGGAAAATAAACTAAATTGGCAAAGGCTGTGTTCTCGAAGCGGAAACGGGTGCCGGCGTTGTTTGCCTGCGGCGCAAGCCCCATCACGGCGTGCATCACCTGGTTCAACATCCCCCCGTGTGAAACAACCAGATAGCGGGCGGGGTCGCGTTTGAGCAGCCCGTGCAAAGCCTGACCTGCGCGCAGGAACAAAGCCCAGTCGCCTTCCCCATCGCCGCCGACTGAATCGTAAGGCGTGTAAAAAGGCGGGTGTTGAAAATTCTGGCGGACTTCTTCAGCCGTCAGCCCGGAAAAGTCTCCGTTGTCGCGTTCCAGCCAGAGCGGATCGAGTTCGACATCCAAATTCAGGGTGGAGGCGATAATCTCCGCCGTCTCCTTCGCCCGCCGCAGCGGACTGGCAATCACCAAATCAAATTTTTGAGTCTCCCTCTTCCAGCGTTCTGCCAGCGCGCGCGCTTGAGCGCGACCCGTATCGGTCAACGGGAAATCGGATTGTCCCTGCCAGCGGGATTCGGCGTTACCCACCGATTCGCCGTGCCGCAGGAAGGTGATGAAAAAAGGCTGGGTGCGTTGTTCATCTGTCATGCTTTTCCCCTTTCAACAGGTAAATGGGTCGATGTTTGACTTCCTGGAAAATATAACCAACGTAAACGCCGATGAAGCCCAACAGGGTCATCAGAATGGCGCTCACGATGAGGATGACAAACATCAACGAACTCCAACCCGGCTCGAGGCTGGAGGTGCGTCCTGTCACCCAAAACGAGAGAACGTACACCATTTCTGCCCCCGCCAGACAAAAGAGCAGTCCGCCGAGGCTGAGTCCAAGATAAAGGGGCATCAACGAAAACGAGAAGACCGCGTCCATCGCCAACCGCACCATTTTGGAGAGTGAATATTTCGAAACGCCGCTGATACGATCCGCAGGCTGGTAGGGCAGAATGACCGTGGCGAAACCAATCCACGAGACCATGCCGCGCAA
>CAILWD010000198.1 GCA_903837815.1 uncultured Chloroflexota bacterium
GGCAAAACCAACGCCATACTGCGAGGCGAGTTCCGCTTCGCGCTGGAGCTGTGCAGATTCAGTCACATAGCCATACTGCGAGTCATTGCGAGCGGGGATCAGTCCCATCGTGGAGTTCCACTTGTTATTGCCTTCCTTGGAGAACGCCATCTTGAGCCATTCAGCGGCGAGTTCCTTGTTGGGGCTGTAATCTGCAACGGCGAGCCAGTCATTGAACGCGAGCACGACGGGCTTGCTGTTGGGGAAGTTGGCAGGGTCGCCATAGAAAGGTTCGATGGAAACATTTTCCCAGATGGGGCGGTCAAACGCAGGGGCAGCCCAACCGGAGTGCGCGAGACAAACTGCGCCGTTATCCTTGCTGGTGGCATCGTCAACATCGATGACAGAACCCTGTCCAGCGGGGAGAGCACCCACCGCATTGACAGCTTCGCCATAGGTCGCCTGGCGCATGTCAAGCAGGAACTGGGTCGCAGCGAGGGCTTCGGGGGAGTCGAAGTTCGGGGTGCCGTCTTCCTTGTAGAGTTCGCCACCGAGAGAATAGTACACGAGCAGCCACCACTGCCAATCTGCCATCGAGCCGGCATCAACCGGGACGAGGGCTTGCTGGGTCAGGGAGTTTGTCGCTTCATCGATCTTGGAGGCTTGCTTGGCAAACGCGGTCCAATCGGCAAAGTTCTGCGGGGTGCCGGTGGTCCAGCCAGCGGCTTCCATCAAATCGGTGCGGCAGAACACGTAGCGCGGAGCTGTGAAGATGGGCAGGCCGCGCAGTTTACCTTCGTATTTGGCGTTTTCGAGCGCGGGGCCAAAGTTCTTGATCTCATCCCACGCGCCTTCACCAAGATAGGCATCCATGTCGGCAAGGCTTTCACCATACAGGGTGTTCATTTCCGAGCCAAGGTTGATGATGTCGGGGCCTTCACCAGCGGCGAAGAATCCACTAAAGGTGGTATCCCAACCAGACCAGGAGCCTTCGGTAATCTCGACGGTCACACCGGGGTGCGCGGCTTCGAATGCAGGATTGATTTCATCCTTGAGCCAGGCAATTGTGTCAGGGGTATAATCAAGCAGGTAAACCTTCAAGGTTACCGCTTCGTTCGCAGGGGCTTCCGTTGCCGCGGGAGCCTCTGTCGCGGCGGGGACCTCAGCAGGCGCTTCCGCTTCAGCAACAGGAGCCTCTGTCGCAGCGGGAGCGGGGGAACCACAGGCAGTCAGCATCAGGCTGACCAACACCAAAACGGACAACAAACCGAACAGTTTCTTTTGCATTTTCTTCTCCTTATATTTTTTAGAAAACGATTTACCCAAACGAACGTTCACTTGAATCTTTATTCGCTATCGTCTCTCCTTTCGAGTTGAGATTCGAATTCAGGATATTCAACTCATCCTGCCAACCCGCTCTTGAATGTCCAGCAACAATCGCTGAACAAAGCCCTGCACGAACTCGGCGGGCTTGAGACTCGCGTCGTTCATCAGGGGAGTCATGTCCATCGCGTAAGACAAGCCCGTTGTGTTGTCCACCCCATGCGATTCGAAATAGGTGGCGTTCGCGCGGCGGCGTCCCATCGAAGCCAGGTCGTAGCGTTTGCCGCCCGCAATCTGCGAATCGAACACACCCAGCAAAGCCACCTGCAAATTTTCATGCTCGGATACGTCCATCATGACCTTGTCGGAATCGACCATCCAGTCGAGTCCGCGCCAGACCTCACAGCCGAAGACCTTTTCTGGACGTTCAGCCTGATTCAGTCTGCGGAGGGCTTCGATTACCCTGAGAGCGACTCCCACGTGCGTATCGTGCTTGTCCGCGAGGTTGTGGGTGTAGACGTACTTCGGCTTGGTTGCCCGCAAAATGGCGAGGATGTCCTCCACAGGTTCGTTCCGTGCCGCGTCTTTGACCACCTTGCTTGAGAAGTCCAACATCACCTGCGCCGCAAACTCCCCAACGATTGCCGCCTTGCGCTGCTCCTTGAAGCGGACAAGGCGCATTTCATCATCGCTGTATTTTTCGTAAAGCCCGTTGCGCGGAGAGCCGCGCCCATCGGTAACGACGACACCCGTAAACCATTTGTCCGCTTGCTGGAAACATTCCACAATCGGCTGCGCCGCCATGATTTCGATGTCATCCTGATGGGCGGAAAAGCACAGGTGCGTTGTGCGAGACAAAGCCTGTTCAAAGGGTAAGTTATCGGGGACGTACACTTCAGCTGTATTGAGATGAAATTTCATAAAATTCTCTTCTCTTCAAAACACTCCGTTGGTTGAGTAGGGCGAGTGTTTTTCTCGCCCGTATCGAAACCAACACGCAATTGGCAAACATTGGCGGTTTCGGTATGGACTTCGCTGTCGCTCAGTCCTACTCAACC
>CAILWD010000199.1 GCA_903837815.1 uncultured Chloroflexota bacterium
CTCAACCGGCGCCGCCTGGTGCAAATCGCCGGCGGCAATCTGGGTAGCCGTCTTGGCCAGGTTTTCCAGGGGACGAGAAATGTTGCGCCTGGTGAGCAAGGAAAAGGTGATGGCCACCAGCAGAGCGATTACGGCAATGAACAGGTTGACGCCCAGGGTGGTCAGCACCGTGCCGATGGCTTCCCTCTGGTCCTGTTCGACAAATAACACCCCACGCTGGTCTGGCAGCCAGCGGTATACGCCAATGACCGTCTTGGCCTGATCGTTCTTGTAAACCCCAATACCACTGGACCGCCCCTGGAAGGCGATTTGCGTACCTTCGACGGCATCAAGCACATTGCTGCCATTCAGGAAGCCATTGGGGCTCAGGATATAAGCTTTACCGGTATGCCCCATGCCTGTCTGGTCTTGGAGGATGTTTTTCAGAACATCGATACTCGCTTTGCCCGCCAACAGCCCCGCTTTTTTGCCATCTGGACCAAAGATCGGGATGGAAAAAACCGCAACCTTCTGACTCTGGTAAACCAGATAACCAGAAGGATCGCCAAACGGCAATGATACATACGGGCGCGCCAGACCTTGTTGGAAATATTCGGATCCGATCACGCTGCTGCCTTCCTGGGTGGGATCGGTGGAGAGAACTACATCGCCATTGATATCCACCAGGAATAACTCCATCAGCGCGGTTGACTGGTTGACAAAGCTGCTTAAACGATTACGCACGGCTTTGTTGTAAAAGTTCAGATATTTCTGGTCGCTTGCCAGGCTCAAGACAATATTGATACGTTCGAAAGCATTGTCGCTGAACAAGACCAGGGACAGTTCCTGCGAGACCGAACCCATCCAATTCATGATGGCGGTCTCTTTCGAGACCGCCACAGATTGCAGCCGTTCGTGGGCCTGCTGGCGACCGTTATAGATTTCGGCCGCCACCGAGCCGGTGGCGGCCAGAAACACAGGCAAAACGCCGATCAAGACAAAAGCTACCAGCAAGCGGGTGCGGATCGTTCGACCAAAACTGATCCTAAAAATTTTCATCCCACACAGACTACGCTGTTAGTTGACGCGCAACACGGGTGGCGCTGGACGCGTCTGGGGCGAAGGCATCCGCGCCAATGGACTTGGCAAACTCTTCGGTAACTGGCGCGCCGCCCACCATGACCTTGACATTGTCCCTCACCCCGGCTGCCTTGAGCGCCTCAATGGTCGCGCCCATACTGCTCATTGTGGTGGTCAACAGGGCAGACATGCCGATCAAATTTGCGCCTCCCTGAACAGCACCCACGAAGGCTTCAGGAGACGCATCCACACCCAGGTCGATGATCTCGAAGCCGGCGCCTTCCAACATCATGGCGACCAGGTTCTTGCCGATGTCATGCAGGTCACCTTTAACGGTTCCGATGGCAACCTTACCTTTAGCCTTGCCATCTGTCGCAGCCAGGTGAGGTTTGAGCAGGTTCAAACCAGCCTGCATCGCTTTGGCAGAGACCAGCATCTCGGGAACGAAAAAGTCACCCTCTTCAAAACGCCTGCCGACTTCATCCATTGCAGCAATCAGGGCTTCGTTCAGGATAGCGCCCGCGTCCGTTCCCTCCGCAAGGGCTGCTTTGACACCATTCTCCACAGATGCCGCGTCCCCATCTATGATATGCTGATAAACATTCTTGAGTTCCATACTTTACTCCTGATTTGATAATGATTTGTTTGGTTTACAAGATCAAACCTTGCTGGTTTTGACACGTTGTTCAACGATATTTCGGATTTGCGCCTGGACATCCTTGGGTAATGATTCAGGCTGATGCTGGGCAAGGATTTTCTCCACACGCTCCCTTGCCCGCTGCGACATCGTCTTACTGCCTTTCTTTTCCCAGGTTGAGTAATTGTCGCGCTCGAAAAGGGCTGGATACCACTCAGACTTGAAGTGCCTGCGGGTGTGTTCGGTGGCTAAATAGCTTCCTTCATGCCCGGCCTTCTTGATGACATCCAAGGCCAGAGCATCATCTGAAACATCAATGCCCTTCATGAAAGCCCCAATCCAACCGATGATGTCATCACAAATGGCCAATAGTTCAAAGGAATAGCCCAACCCGGATTCGAGATAACCTACATCGTGGATGATATTGCCGCCCACCATGGATTCAGCCAGCAAAGTCAAGGCGGCTTCGGCAGCAGCCTGTTGGTCCACAATCTTGGCATCACTTGAGCCGCCCAACCCAAAGGCGGGCAGCTTATACATCTGTGCCATTGCCTGGAAAATTCCGCGTATTGGATAGGCATAGGGGGAAACCATTGTACGCATGTCCATTGGCGCAGGCGGCATGCCAGGCATGATGTATGGCGCGCCTTCACGGTTGAGTTGGGATAAGACCAACCCTAACAAGACCCCGGCATTGTCTAAAGCCACCGCACCCGCCGGCGTGATTGGGCTACTGGTGCCTGCAGTTGTAGAGGGAATATAGATAGAGGGTAATCCTTTTCCCGATAAGTAAAGCAGTTTTTGCAAAGCCTCGGCATTGTGATTGAGACCGGAAACTACGTTGATGTAGCAAGTTAAGATAGGATGTCTTCGCAGCGCTTCCACCCCGCCCATGACTGCTTCTGCCATTTCAACGGAATCTATCAACCCAGGCAGATCATACGTCACAGCGATGATCGGCTTGATCGTATTGTTGAGTATGACTTCCATCTGGAAGGTGTCGGCAATGGTCTGGTCGACATCTGTCGGCAACACCAGGGACATCACAAAATCGATGTTCGTCAGGGCGTCACACAAAATGATCCCTTCGCGCACATCGTTCAGCACCGGCTTGCGACGTTCACCGGTGCGATGGTCAATGATGTTGAGCGTATCGGAGCCGGGTCCGTAGAACGAGCGCCGTCCTTCCAGCGGCATCACCGGTTCACCGTGTCGGTTGTACAGCACCACCCGTTTTGGAACGGTTGTGAAGGCTTTCTCCACCATGCCGGAGGACACATACACCAGGTTCCCATCCACGTCAGCCCCCCCCTTCTTGAGCAGGTCGATGGCTTGCTGGTCATGCAGTTTCACGCCGTAGCGTTCCAGCATTTCCAGACTTGCCCAGTGGATTTTCTCGCATTGGGCAGTGGACATGCGCTCGAATTGAACCGAACTGTACTCACTTGTATTGACATTGATTTTGGACATATTTTTTTCCTCTTTCAGTATTCGATTGTTTTTCCTTACTTCTTCATCCCAAACTTCTTCATCAACACGTCTTTCAATGTCGGCTGACCAATCTCCTGCAATTCGTAGCGTACACGCTGGGTTGGCTTGCTGATCTTGATGATGCGACTCAGATCAATCGGTGTACCGATAACAACAAGGTCAACGTCGGATTTATTAATGGTTTCTTCGAGTTCCTTCGTCTGCTTCTCGCCATAGCCCATCGCGGGGAGGATGGTTCCCGTTGTCGGATATTTTTCGTAGGTCTTGGCGATGGAGCCAACCGCAAAAGGACGCGGGTCAACGATTTCCTTTGCGCCGAATCTGCGCGCAGCAACGTAGCCCGCGCCGTAAGCCATTTCGCCATGCGTCAGGGTGGGACCATCTTCCACGACGAGCACCCGTTTGCCCTGAATAGCAGCGGGATCGTCCACAAAGAGTGGCGACGCGCCTTCGATCTGCACCGCGGACGGATTTAACTTGCGGAGCGATTCACGCAACTTGATAACATTCTCTGCATCTGCAGTATCCACTTTGTTGATGACGAACACATC
>CAILWD010000200.1 GCA_903837815.1 uncultured Chloroflexota bacterium
TCAAACGTTCAAAGCGTTGCCTTTTCCCACTTTGTGTACTTGGTGTCCTTTGTGTTTAGATTAGGAAATAAAAATGCAAAACAACCAACCAGAATACGCCATCGAAACGAAAAACCTGTTCATCTTTTACGGGACGTTTCCCGCCGTCAGCGAAGTGAACATGAAAATCGAAAAGCAGAAGATTACCGCCATCATCGGTCCGTCGGGCTGCGGAAAATCCACCTTGCTGCGCGCCTTCAATCGCATGAACGATTTTGTGCCGAGCAGTTATGTGACGGGTGAAATCCTCATGCGCGGACAAAACCTCTACGCCTCGAACGTTGACCCCGTCCAGGTGCGCCGCAGTATCGGCATGGTCTTTCAGAAGCCGAACCCGTTCCCAAAGTCCATTTATGACAACATCGCCTGGGGCGCAAAAATCAACGGCTTCAAGGGCAACATGGACGATCTCGTGGAGCAATCCCTGCGCGACGCGGCGCTTTGGGATGAGGTGAAAGATAAACTCAAGAAAAGTGCCTACGAACTTTCGGGCGGACAACAGCAGCGCCTGTGCATCGCCCGCACCATTGCCATCCAACCCGACATTATTTTGATGGACGAACCCGCCTCGGCGCTCGACCCGATCTCCACCCTGCGCATCGAAGAACTCATGCAGGAGTTGAAGAAGAACTACACCATCATCATCGTCACCCACAACATGCAGCAGGCGGCGCGTGTCTCAGATTACACCGCCATGATGATGTTGACCACCGACGGTTCGCGCTCTGGCACGGTGATAGAATTTTCCGAAACCAAGACGATTTTCACCAACCCCAAAGACAAGCGCACCGAGGATTATGTCACGGGAAGGTTTGGATAACCATGAACAAACCAAAAGTAATTTTTCTCTGCACAGGCAACTCTGCCCGCAGCCAGATGGCGGAGGGGCTTTTGCGCGCAATGGCAGGGGAGCATTTTGAAGTCTTCAGCGCGGGGACGAATCCGAAGGGCAGCATCCTGCCCGAAGTTCAGGAAGCCATGCGCGAGGTCGGGATCGACACCTCGAATCAATGGTCGAAGTCGGTGACGGAGTATCTGGGCAGGGTCAACTTCGGGTACGTCATCACGGTCTGCGCCGACGCGGAGGAAAATTGTCCCGCCGTGTTCCTCAGCATGGGCACGCATGAGCATTTCCCGTTTGACGACCCCGCCAAATTCACGGGCGACGATGAGTCCCGACTCGAATCCACCCGCCGCGTCCGCGACCAGATCGAAGAACGCCTGCGCTGCTGGCTGGATGAGCAGGGCATTGCGCCGAAAAAATAGTACAATCAGGCTGTGACAGCCTTCTGGGAAAAGAGGAACTTATGATTCGAAAAACATTCGAACACGAAATACAACAGGTAAAAGACGAAGTTCTCCTGCTCGGCTCGATGGTGGAACATGCCATCATCGCCTCGGTGGAGGCGTTGAAGAAACGCGACATCAAAGGCGCTGAGAAAATCATCGAGGAAGACCGCGAAATCAACAAGAAGCGTTTCGACATCGAAAAGCAGTTGATGATTCTGATCGCCACCCAGCAGCCGATGGCGCACGATTTGCGCCTGCTGGCTTCGACGATGGAAATCATTTCGGAGTTGGAACGCATGGGCGATTATGCCAAGGGCATTGCCAACATCAACATCCGCATGGGAGAGGAATCCCTGCTCAAGCCGCTCATCGACATCCCGCGCATGGCGCAAATCGGCGCGAGTATGCTGCACCGCGCGTTAACCGCCTTTGTCCATGAGGACGTGGACGCCGCCAAAGCCATCCCGCTCGAAGATGACGAAGTGGACGCTCTCTACAATCAGGTCTATCGTGAGTTGATGCTGATCATCATCCAGGACCCGAAATCCATCGAACGCGCGAACTGGCTTTTGTGGACGGCGCACAACCTTGAGCGTGTCGCCGACCGCGTGACCAACATCTGCGAACGTACCGTTTTTATTTCCACAGGCGAAATGGCTGAGATCAAATCCAGCGACGATGATTTTTGGAAGAACAAGTAGCTCAGAACAAAAAGTGGATGCGGCAATCGCATCCACTTTTTGTTTAGCGAATGTTCACCCAGCCGCCAACCCTCTTTGCTGGCAATTCCTCACACGTTTTTGTCTATTTTTCTGGCGGCGAGAGTAATCAGAAAAACGCCGACCAGCAAAAGTCCGACAAGGCCATACGCCTGTTGAATCCCCATCACGTCGGCAAGGCGACCCAGCAGCAGCGGAAGCGCCAAAATGGCAGTGCCCGAAGCAAGGGTGGTGCGGGCGGTTGCCTGTGTGGAATTGTTCTTTGTCACGCCGATGGCGAGCGAAAGCAACAGCGGATATTGCCCCGCAACCCCCAACCCGGTCAGGAAAAGACCGATTTGTCCCAACAGGGCGACATTTGTCAACCAGAAAAGGGCAAAGCCGATGCCTGCCACAACGACGGAAGCATTCACCACACGATACGCGGCAAAGCGTTGGACGAGGCGGCTGACTGCCATGCGCCCAAAGATCATCGCCGACAGAAACAGGCTGACCGATTGTGCCGCGCTCACCCGAGACATGGACAGGCTCTTTTCCAAATAATCCGCGCTCCACGAGATCATGCAGAATTCCACCGACACGGCAAGGACAATCGCCAGCCAGTAGACCCAGAAGATGCTGGGCAGTGAACTTCGGGTTGAGTCCGAATCTGCAGTTGGGGTAACAGGTTCGGGCGGGGCGGAATTTCCAAATCCAAGCCGCATCAAAAGCGGGGCGATGGCAGCAGTCCCCAGAGCCAGCCTCCAGCCGCCGGGTAAATTGGCGCACCAGCCCACCATCAACGGGGCGGCGGTGGCAATCAGCGATGAAATCACATTCGCTTCGGAGAGCGCCACTGCGCGCATCTCGCCGTGCTGGTCGGATAAACCCGAGGGGATGATGATCAGAATCAACGAGCCGATCAACCCCATGCAGAACGATGCGCCGATGGTCAGAACAGCCGTCTGTCCGGCAAGCAAGATCGAAGCGCCGAGGCTGATGCCAAAGGCAGCCACCCACAACGAACGACGGCGTCCGATGCGTTCGATGATGCTGTGACCGAAGAACCCGACCAGCAACATGCCAATCGCAAAGGCGGTGAAGTGCAGGCTGCTGACTGTGTACGAGAGTTTTAGTTCGTCTTTGAGGAAGGGGGTGATGGGGCCGAGGATGTTGAGAAAATATCCGTAGAAAGCCAGCAGGAGATATGCCAGCCATGTAAAGCGGTTTCGATGAAAGGTTTGTGTCGTCATATTGTTTTCGATTCTTTTGGGGTGGGGCAATTATACTGCCGTACACATGCTGTAAAATATCCCCATGATTCTTGCAACCCTGTGCTATGTCAAACAAAACGGCAGAACCCTGATGCTTCACCGCAACAAGCGCCCGGGCGACATCCACGCCGGCAAGTGGAACGGACTGGGCGGCAAGTTCGAAGCGGGAGAATCGCCCGAAGATTGCGTCATCCGCGAGGTGCGCGAAGAATCGGGTTTGACTATCCGCGCCCCGCGCCTGCATGGACTTCTGACTTTCGTCAATTTCAAGGGCAACGACTGGTACGTCTTTGTCTACACCGCCAATGACTTTGAAGGCGAATTGGCGGCGGATGTCGCCGAAGGCGGCCTGGCGTGGATTCCCGACGATGAAATCCTCCGCCTCCCGCTTTGGGACAGCGACCCAATTTTTCTGCCCTGGCTGAATCAGGGACGTTTCTTCTCGGCTAAATTCAATTACGATGGAGATCGGTTCGTGGATTACACGGCGGCATTCTACTAAGCCTGGTGCAAAGCCCTTGAAGCGCTACTCCGCCGCCTTGCCAAAATCGCGCAGGGTCAACTGTTCCACCAGTCCAATCTGCGCCACCAGACTCCTGACTTCCCTGTAATACGAATCGTACTGAATCTTCTCGGCAAAGCGCAGCACCTGTTGGGCATAACTCCGCTCGACGGGGTTGCCGCTCGCGGCGTTCGTCTTCAACGCGGCCAGCGGTTCGACGCGGCTTTCTTCAGACTTTAAACAACCGAAGACCAGATATACTTCGAACTGGGCCAGCATCCAGCGGCAGACGTGGTCGCGGAGGTCGAGGTCCTGCTTGATTTCGTTTAACAAAGATTTGACATTCCCGGCGGAAAGTTCGCCCGAAAGCAGGGAATACGAACCGGGGCGGGCGGTCTTAAAGGCGACCAATAAAGCCAAAAGATAGGAAAAGAGCCGCGCATTTGGCGGGGTTGTCCGCAAGACAAGGTTGATTTCAGTAAAACACTGTTCGATCACACGCGGACTGAAACGGTACGAACGCGCAAGGTGGATGAAGGCGCGCAACAGCGCATCGCGCTCGTTGTTTCCGTCCCTGCGTCTTGCAAAAACCTCCCGCAACTGGAAACGCTCATAGAGCACGCAACAATATTTTTCGACGGTGGGCTGGGGCAGGTTGATGCTAAAATCGATGAAACGCCGCAGGTAGCCGTCCTCATCGAGACCCGCACCGTAGACCGAACGCACAGACTGTTCCAACTGTCCGCGATCTGCGCTTAAGACAAAGACCATCCGCTCGACGCTGAAAATGTGCTTGATGCGTTCCATGAGCGAGATGCTGAATTCGGGGCGGCAGCGATCCAGTTCGTCGATGAAGAACACCGCCGGCGGTCTTTTGCCGCTTGCCTCGGAGAGCGATTTGGTCAGGCGGGCGAGTTCCTGTTTGAATTCCCGAATCCCGTTTTTATCGCTCTCGTACTGCCTCATCTTTTCCTCCGCCAATTCCGAGGCAAAACTGGCGATATCGCCCCCGCTGTTGAAAAGCAAATCCGAAACCTTCTTCACCGATTCCTGTCCGAGCAGACCCTGGGTGGCGATCTGGATGGTCAGCGGCAGGGCGCGGCGAATTAACCTCCCGCCGATATCCTGAAGTTTCTTAATCTGCAAACCAAGAGCGCCCCGGGTATTCTTCTCGACCAGCGTCTTGTTGATTTCCCCTACAAAAGCAATCAGCGGGTCTTCGACAAACTCGTTCTCCCACGCATTGAAATGAAAACAGACATGCCCCTGCGCTTCCAGATGGGCTTTCCACATTTTGACGAACGTGGTCTTCCCCCATCCCATCGGCGACTGGATGCCGATGACAAAAGGCTGTTTTGTAGATTGAACAAGCAGGGTCAGGTTCTCGGCAATTTTCTTCCGCTCCAGCGCGTCGTTTTGGAACGGGTCTTGCAATGGGATTTCGACTTCGACGTTTTTCTGCAACATGCCTTCCTCCCGGCTTGGATTTTCCCAAAGGAGATTGATCGTGCTTCATCTTGACAATGAAATTATACACGCATCCCCTCATCCTGATTCGGTCTTCGGCGATTTACCCTGCCCCGACAATCAACTCATGCAGCGCCTTCACCCCGTTCTCCGTGTCCGCCGCATCCACCACGAGGCTGATGGATACCTCCGACGAACCCTGCGCAATGGCAAGCACGTTGACGCCGTTGTTTCCCAGCTGGCTGAAGACCCTGCCCGCCACGCCGATGGCGTGCCTCATCCCCGCGCCAACAACGGTGACGATGGACACATCTTCTGTTGCCCAGACGCGGTCGATGTCATCGTCTGCGATTTCGCTGGCAAAGGCTTTTTCGAGGGTGGCGACGACTGAGTCTGCGACTTCGGACGGCACGGCAAAACAAATCGATTGCTCCGACGATGCCTGTGTAATGAGCGGGACGCTCGTACCGGTAGACGCCACCGCCGCAAACGCGCGCGCCGCCACACCCGGAACGCCCAACATGCCTCGCCCTTCGATGGTGACCAGTTTTTGCTTGCGGATGGCGGTTACTGCTTTGACAACTTTCCCATCAACTTTACCGTTGCTTTTGACTGCGGCGATCAACCTTGTGCCGGGGTGGCTTGGGTTGAACGTGTTGCAAATCCGCAAGCCGATGCCCGCGTCCAACACGGGGCGGATGGTCTTGGGATGCAAAACCTTCGCGCCGTAATAAGCCAGTTCAGCGATTTCGCTGTAATTGATTTCGGGGAGCGTGATCGCATTCGGCACAATGCGCGGGTCGGTGGTCATCACGCCGTCCACGTCGGTCCAAATCCAGACATCGTCCGCAGGGAGAACCGCGCCGATGATGGCGGCGGAATAATCGCTGCCGCCGCGTCCTAATGTGGTGATTGTCCCTTCGGGCGTCGCACCGATGAAGCCAGTGGTGATCGGGACAATGCCTTCGTCCATGAGCGGATTGAGCAGGGCGCGGGTCTTTTCAGCGGTGGCTTTGAAATCGGGATGTGCATTCTGGAAGTGATTGTTCGTCACCACAAATTCAGTTGAAGTCACGGCCCTGGCTTTGACTCCCGCATCGTCCACAATTGCCGCCAGCAGGCGCACGCTCATCCGCTCACCGAGCGACGCCACCGTATCCATCGCCCGCGGGCTGGCTTCACCAAGAACAGACATCGCATTGCACAAATCCACGAGGATGAAGATCAGGTCGCTGATTTCCTGTTTGGTTCGTTCACGCAGCTCAACATTTTGAATCAGCGCCTCGGCGGCGGCGAAGTGCTTCTCCTTCAACGTAGATTCGGTTGCTGGAAGCGAATCCACCTTCCCTTGGGCGGCGAGCATGGCAGAATCCAACAGCAGGTTGGTCACGCCCGACATGGCAGATGTCACCACGACGACTCGCTCCCAATCCCGTTTTGCATCCCGAATAATCTGCGTCGCGCTTTTCAACGCGTCCACCGATCCAACAGACGTTCCTCCAAATTTCATCACCAGCGTTTTGTTTGACATAATCTTCTCCTTTGGCTTCAGACTTCGGAAGTCTCTCAAGACTTCCGAAGTCTATATGTCGAGAAACAAAAACGCCTCACGTTGTCCGTGAGGCGCTGTGTTTGTGTGCCGTTCTCTTCGGCTACCTTCGACCAGGCACAAACTCCTCACGGTGTGAACCTGAGGTAGTGGTGGTCATGGCCATGAAGCGGTGAGCCGAATTCATAATGGGCGCAGTTATATCACCTGGGTTCGGATGCGTCAATGGATTTTTTTAGAGAATTCAAGAACTCATCCTGGCTGCGGACTGTTTCCTTGAATCCAAGTCTTTTCCCCAGCCTGGTCAACTGCGGCGGATCGACGTAAGTCTGCGCAAGGGTTTCCTCTTGGGCAAACACATCCGCCGCCGCGCCGTCAAGCAAAATTTGCCCGTTGGAAAGCGCGATCACCCGCTCGAAGTTCTCGGCGCAGAAATCAATGTCATGCGTGATGGTGATGACGGTCTTGCCTTCGCGTCGCAACTCGGCGATGACATGCGCGATCCGCGTCACGTTGACCGCATCCTGTCCCGTGGTGGGTTCATCGAAAATCACGATGGGCGTATCCATTGCGATGACCGAAGCCAACGCGACCATCTTGCGCCAGGTGGGCGAGAGGTCGTAGGGGTTGGTCTCGGTCTGGCTGCTCAACTCGGTGAGAGCCAACGCGCGTTTGACCAGTTCATCGGTCTTCTCTTTGGAATATCCCAAATTATGCGGACCAAACCTGACTTCGGTTTCCACATCACGTGAAAATAATTGCTCATCGGGATTCTGAAAGACGTAGCCGACCCGTGAAGCGAGTTTCGCCACCGAATGTTTTTTTGTGTCCCAGTCGCCGATCATCACCGCCCCGACAGTTGGTTGCAGCAACCCGTTGAAATGCCGCACGAGAGTGGTCTTGCCCGCACCGTTCTGCCCGACGATGGCAACTTGTTCACCAGCCTCGATGGTGAGCGAAATCCCGCGCAGGGCTTCCAGCCCGGTGGGATAGGTAAAATGGAGGTTGTCAATTTGTATCTTCATAAGCCAATTACCAATCGCTAATTACCAAACCCCACCACCGCCTCATCCAACGTGACGGGCAAAGTCGATTTATTCCACAAGCCGCGCTTCTTCGCCTCCCTGGCTGTGGACGTGTAACGCGAAATGCCGAAGCCGTTTTCAGCCAGCAGGTCGGAGGTCAGCACTTCGCTGGGGCTGCCTTCGAGCAGGATTTGTCCATCTTTCAGAGCGATGACTCGATCTGCGAATTCGGCAATCCATTCCATCTTGTGCTCGACCATCACAACGGTCATGCCATCCTCCGCCATCCTGCGGACAACGCCGAAGACTTCGCGCGTGCCGATGGGATCCATTTGCGAAGTCGGCTCATCGAGGACGAGAAGTTTGGGGCGCATGACCAAAATCGAGGTCAGGGCGACGCGCTGTTGCTGTCCGCCGGAGAGGGAATAGGGGGAGCGGTCAGCCAGATTGCTGATGTCAGTCAACTTCATGGCTTCCTCCACGCGCGGACGAATCTCCTCACGCGGCACGCCGTTGTTTTCCAAGCCGAAGGCGATCTCTTCGAAGACGGTGTACTTTGCGCCGCTGATCTGGTTGAACGGATTTTGGAAAGCCAACCCCACGTTTGGCACCCATTCATCCAGCGTGGACTTGCTCGAATCGATACCAGCCACTTCGATTGAGCCGCTGATCTCGCCCTTGAAAAAATGCGGGACAAAACCCGCCAGCGCATAGCACAGCGTGGACTTGCCCGCGCCGTTCGGTCCGACGATGGCGACGAATTCGCCTTCGTTCACCTGCAAGTTGATATTTTGCAAGATGGGCGTTTTGGTCAACGGATATTTGTATGCGACGTTTTGAAGGTTTACGAAAGCCATATTTTTAGCACAATGGAAATGATGACGAGCATGACCAGCGCCCAACGCAGGGTTTGATCGAATTTCGTGTCGGGAATTTCATGCAGGGAGGTCTTGATTTTCTTGGAGGTGAAGCCGCGTGCCTCGATGGCAATGGCGCGTTCCTCCACCTCAATCAGGGAGCCAAAAACCAGGGGGCTGACAAGCGGCACAACAGAACCAACCCTTTTCAAAAAAGTGCTTTGGGTATCCAGCCCTCGTGATTGTTGAGCCGCAATAATCGTTTGGGCCTTCGCCTGCATTTGCGGCAGGATTTGCAGTGTCGAAATAATGACGTAGGCGAATTGGGGAGGCAGTCCGCGCCGCGTAAGATCAGACATTAATTCGCTGGGGTGTGTTGTCATCAAAAAGAGCGTAAAAGCGGAAATCATCACTGTAATTCTTGTGGCGATTCGAAACGCATACGAGAGGCTTTCCTGTGTTATGTCTAAAAACCAGAATTTGAAAATAACGGCGCCCTCGACCGGCTGGAAGAAGGCTTGCATGAGAAAAATAAAGCCCGCCGCAGGAATGATCAGGCGAAGCGCCGCTGTAAGGAATTCTTTTGCAATTTTTCCAGTAAAACCAAGCGGAACGATTCCCAGGAGTAGTAATGCGGGAGAGGTCCAATACCAGGAACTGATAAACGAAATAAAAATAATGCTCAATACCAGGATGATTTTAGTCAACGGGTTGAGAAGGTGGAGGAGGCTGTCTCGTTTTATGAAGAAGGAAAGGCGTTCATGCATGTGGGAACCTGTTTATCTGCCAATTTGAGGTAAAGCAGGGAAGCGGGTTGAATTATACGGCAAAAAAATCAGGCTTCTTTCAGAAGCCTGATTTTTTATCAACGTATGCCAGGTTTATCCTGCCAGCATGTTTCGAACGAAGAAGCCAAGTATGACCACAATCACAACCACCACAAGCGCGATGACCAGTTGCGTGGTATTGCTGCCTGCCTCCAGTTCCGCATTCTCAGGTCGTGGGAAGCGGGCGACCAAACGCTTGGAAAGTCCTTGCACGATGGCAAATGCAAGCATGGCTGTGGAGATCTTATCCACCGGCTCGACAAGAAAACCGGTGCTCAAGACGGCCGATATAACACCCTGACCTGTTTGCATAAGGTAGGCGGTTATAAAGGAAGAGCCACTGGCCGTAATG
The DNA here is from genome assembly GCA_903837815.1 of uncultured Chloroflexota bacterium. Lineage (GTDB taxonomy): Bacteria > Chloroflexota > Anaerolineae > Anaerolineales > Villigracilaceae > Villigracilis. Next base: position 9,881 of record CAILWD010000200.1, read on the forward strand.
CCACCGTAAAGGTAAACAGAAATCGGAGTTGAGACAATCGCCGCAGTAAGCGCGATGAGGAAACCCGACAATATCACTTTCCACCAGTTCTTGAACAAGCCGGCATTGGCGCACAAGCCAGCCACCAGACCGATGAAAAATGCCACAGGCCACCAGGGCAGGGAATCTGGATTGAACAACCCCCAGATGGTATTTGCAAGAGCGCCTGTCAGTGCGCCTGCCCACGGCCCGCAAATGATGCCCACAAGCACAGTGCCAATCGAGTCAAGGTAAACGGGCAATTTCAGCAGGACAACAATTTGCCCGACTGCGATGTTGATGGCAATTGCCACAGGAATCAGCACCCACGTCATGGTTGTGAAGTCTTTTTTGATCTTTTCGAACATGGCATCCTCCAAATGAAAATGATTGTTGAATTACTTTTTTTATCATAACACTTTTCGAATTCGATTGTTACGAGATGGATATTTCGTGCGCCAGTTTCTCCATCCTTCCCAGAAAAAGTTCCATGAAATCACGCGGGCGGACGCCGAGCGCCACTTTCATATTCGCGGGTTTGCCAGTCATGTGATAAAAGTCGGCGAAGGTCTTGCCCATCGAAACGCCGCCCGAAAGGTCAACGTCCACATACAAGTCGTGATAATCGCACAGTTCGGGCATGAAGGTCAACGCCAAAGTCAGCGGGTCGTTGATGACGCAACCCTGAATTTTTTGATACTCGTCGTGGAACTCCATATAAAAGCGGGTTGCGTCCGCAATAAATTTTGTAATGGGCGAATCGATTGTCAACAGTCTGTTCAGGTCGTCAGGGAGAAAAACACATTGATAGGTCACATCCAGCGGGGTAAGCGTTATGGGCATTCCCGAGTGAAAAACCATGTGCGCGGCATGTGGGTCCACAAAAGTATTGAACTCCGCCAGCGGGGTGGTGTTGCCCTCATGTCGAATCGCTCCGCCCATGATAA
>CAILWD010000201.1 GCA_903837815.1 uncultured Chloroflexota bacterium
TACCCTGCACATCAGCCGCTCGATTTCACGCGAGTGGAAGGAAGGGGACGAGATCGTCGTCACGCGGCTCGACCACGATGCCAATGTCACGCCCTGGGTGCTGGCGGCGCAGGATCGCGGGGTCAAGGTCAACTGGGTGAACTTCGACGTGGAGGAAGGCACGCTCAATCTCGATGAAATGCAAAAGGCGCTGGATCGCAAACCGCGCCTGCTGGCATTGGGATATGCCGCCAACTCCCTCGGTACGATTAATCCCGTCAAGAAGATCATTGAGATGGCACACGCCGCCGGGACTCTGGTCTACGTGGACGCGGTTCAGTTCGCCCCGCACGGCGCAATCGATGTGCAAAGACTTGACTGCGATTTTCTCGTTTCCTCTGCCTACAAATTCTTCGGCACGCACGCCGGCATTTTGTACGGCAAGCATGACCTGCTCGAAAACCTCTTCGCCTACAAAGTGCGCCCGGCGACGAACAAACTTCCCGGTAAATTCGAGACCGGGACTCAGAACCACGAAGGGATCGCGGGTGTGCTTGGCGCGGTCGAATACTTCGAGTGGGTGGGACGCGAATTCGGCAGCGAACATGCCGAAGGTCTGCGCGAGTATTCGGGTCGCGGGCTGGAGTTAAAGAAGGCGATGGCAGTCATCCATTCCTACGAAACCGAGTTGAACCGCGCCCTGCTCGAAACCCTGCAATCTGTCCCCGGCATCACCATCTTCGGGTTGACCGACCCGAAGCGGCTCGATGAGCGTGTGGCGACCTTCTCCTTCCGCTTGCAAGGTCAGCATCCGCATGATGTGGCGCAGAAACTCGCAGACGAAGGCATCTACGTCTGGGACGGCAACTACTACGCGCTCAACGTCACCGAGCGGCTCGATCTTGAAGACAAGGGCGGCATGGTGCGCGTCGGCGCGGCGCATTACAATACTCTGGATGAAGTTGCGCGGCTGGGCGAAGTTCTGCGGAAAATTGCAAAGTGATCGAACGTCCCGCAGGTTGCTGTAAGCCAAGCCTGTTTTGAGAGCAAACCTGCGGGACGATTTGTAATGTCGTTTGTGGAGCACGGATGAAAAATGTACTAGTCACCGGCGGAGCGGGGTTTATCGGCTCCAACTTTGTGCGCTACCTGCTCGAAGCCGAGCATCAGGTTCACATCGTCAACCTCGATGCACTGACCTACGCCGGCAGTCTCGAAAATCTCAAAGCCCTGCCGGATGCGGAACGGCACACTTTTGTGCAGGGCGATATTTGTGACCGTGAACTTGTCCCCAGCCTGCTGCGCCAGCACCAGATCGACACCATCGTCCACTTTGCGGCGGAGACCCACGTAGACCGTTCGATCCTGGGTCCCGAACCTTTCATCCAGACGAATGTCTTCGGCACGTTTAATCTGCTCGAAGCGGCTCGACAGGTCTGGCTGGAGGAAAAATCATTGCCGTTGGAACAAGTCCGCTTCCATCACGTCTCCACCGACGAGGTCTATGGGACTTTGGAACCCGGCGACCCCGCCTTCTCTGAGACCACACCCTACGCGCCAAACTCCCCCTACGCCGCATCGAAAGCAGCCAGCGACCATCTGGCGCGTTCCTACCACCATACCTACGGGTTGCCCGTGACCATCTCGAATTGTTCGAACAATTACGGTCCGCGCCAGTTTCCCGAAAAATTGATTCCCCTCGTCATCTTGAACGCGCTGTCGGGCAAGCCTTTGCCGGTCTATGGCGACGGCCAGCAAATCCGCGACTGGTTGTATGTGACTGATCATTGCGAGGCGATCCACCTGATTTTGACAAAGGGCAAGCCCGGCGAAACGTACAACATCGGCGGGAATAACCAGCCCCCGAACCTGACCATCATCGAGACGATCTGCGACCTGCTGGATGACCCCTCGACTTTGCTCAGGGCGGGGATGAAACCGCA
>CAILWD010000202.1 GCA_903837815.1 uncultured Chloroflexota bacterium
AGCAGTGTCGCCGCTGTGAAAACACCATGGCACAAGCACGACCTCGAGCAAGAGTGCACGGCGGCTTCTTTCATGTTTAGCGATTGTTAGTTGACCATATCCTGTCTGGATTTTTGCGCCAAGCCAATCCCAACATTCATCATCATTCACAACATTGACCTTGCTCCAAAATCTTTCAGCAAAAGATAGATAAGTTGGCATTTTTAACCTCCGCTTCTGATTTTATCATAATTAGAAAATATGTTCTGCTTAACTCTTCTTAACGACGCAAATTTCAATCCCCCTAACCCACTTGTTTATCATGCGTCCCACGAACCAAAAATCTACATTCAAAGGATATGCAATGGACGCTGTGAGAAAAACCAGACACCAGATGGATCGAGGAAATCAAATGATAAAGATCATAATCGTGTTATTCGCGCTCCTGTTTTTGTTTGCCGGACTCAACTACCGCCAACTCTATTCAGCCTGGGCGGTCTGGAGCGAAACGAGACGGCTTGCAAGTCTGGCAGAGAATGCAACGGAAGAGCACCAGAATCCAACGTCTGTCGAGGATCGCTTCGAAGGAAAGTTATCCCCTGACTTTTGGGAATTCACAACCATCAACGGAGGCGGGGTGGTGTCGAATGAGACAGCCTGGCATTCGACTGCCTTCTCAACCGATCATGGACTTACGCTTCAACATTCTCCAGACCCGTTCTTCATGGAGGAAAAACCGGATCGTCGTGAACCCGCCTCGGAACGATATAACAACGTCACCCTCATTGGTGGGAGTGGATTCAAACCCACGCCATCCGCCGATGTGGTTTTGAAATTTAGATCAAAAGCCAGCGACACCTTCTACGGTACAGCCGGCGTGGTGGTTCAACCAGTTGGGACGCTCCAGAAGGATGGTTTCTTTGCAAAACCATTCGACATGTTCGGCTTTGCCGTCATGGGGGACGAGTCCTCGTTCTATGGAAAAAATGGTTCCCTTTGCTATCTGGCTCTCAACTGGGTTCCAGTACAGGTGGAAGCACTGCATGTGGACCCTCATGCCTGGCATGACTACGAAATCCGCCTGCACCAGGTCAGTAAAACAGAATGGCTGGGGACGGTATCAGCTGATGGCTCCGTATTGTGTCAGATGCCCATGCCCGCCTTCGGACCGCTGGAAGTCCATGTTTGGAGCGACAATTTCCTGGTGATCAACCAACCGCAGCGTTGGTGGGAACTTGCGCCTTCTTTGGATTTGAAATTCCAGGACGGCGGGGAGAAACAGTTTCTTCTGGGCATGATCCAGATATTTGAAGAGGCGCGTTGACAAACTGCCGATACACCTGCCGATACGCCAGTACCACCTCCAACCATATTTTCGTACCATACCCCTTATGAGCGAGACGTATCAGTCCAAACGGGAAAGAAGGCAGCGGTTGTTGGAGACATTGCCGGCCACCCTGCGCGCGCACATATCCATCCGCAATGTCGAAGCGGTAGCCGCCTTGACTCCGAAAGCCCAGGAGCGATTAACAGAAGCGGTGCAAGCCGGACTCAAAAGGCTGCCGCGCGCAGTGGAACAACTGCAAATCAATCCCGACACTTCGGTTGGAGATTTGCTCAGTCCACCCGCTCAACCTGATCCAGAGACTGCAACGCAAGGTTCAGATTCCCCCCAGCATATTCATCATGAATTAGCCGACTTGATCCAGGGTTGTTTTCCGGACATGCCGCGCGTGTCGGCGGAAGCGCTTGCTAATTCAGAGGTGATGGATATGGCGCGCTCCACTGCTCAGGCGCATCACCTGCTACTGGCATCGAATCATTTGCGAACAGACTTTGTAGTGATGGTCGTGTACGGACTAATGCGCCAGACCCTGGAACATCTCGAAGAAATGATTGAAGATACGCCTGCCTTGCGGCAGGCATTCGACCAGAGCCACATGCCCTGGAAACCCAACAATTGGAGAAAACAAAATGCTTAAACGAATCGCCTCGACCGGCGTGAACCTGGTGGTGCTGGGTGTGTCGGTTGGAATTTTTTTAGTCGCGTTCATCGCCTTGAATGCCTTGGGCGCGGCGCAAAAGCCACCCACTATTTCAGTTCTATCTGCGACACGCGACTTGAATATTGGGGATGTGATTACTCCAAACGATCTGGCGGTCAAGACCGTTTTTCAGGATGACAATGCCAGCCTGTATATTCCCGGTGAAGAAGTGACTGGAGTGGTTGGCGGCGTGGTGGCACAACCGATCTTCAACGGGCAGCCCGTCTTTCGTTCCGCAATTGTGGCTCAAGCCGCAGAAGGCACGCGTCTCTCGGCAGTGCTTGCAAAATTTCCTGGATTTAGTTTATTCCCATTGCCACTGGATGCGATGAATCTTGTTTCACCGGATGCAGAAGCGTTTTTACCTGGTGATCTTGTTGGAGTGACAGTGGTAATCACCAGCCGTCCGCAGCAGATGACCACACCGACTGCCATGCCGGAGGTCATCATCGAATCTGATTATGAGGCGCAGCCAGCTGCAACACCCGCCCCTCAGGAGGTAGCACAAACCGACGCATTGAGTCGCGCATTGCCTCCCCTTGCGAAAGACTTGTTTCCAATGGGCGTGCGCGTGATCTCTGTGCAGGGGCTGCCGCCTGAATCTGAAAGCGCGGACGGGAGCGACTCGAATTCCACCTTCACCTCATTTGACCAGCCCCAGATGTTGATCCTGCTTGTTCCCAATGCCAGCCGCGAAGTTCTTTCACTTGCACTTCAACAGGGAGATCGATTGGTTGTATCACTCATGGCACGTGGCGATGAAACACCCACCGCCGGCTTCACCTACTGGGACTTCGAAGATCTTTTCAAATCGGATCGAGAAGAAGTGTTGGGAGGAGGGCAGTAATGCAAGTTTTATTACTTGGCGCGGGAACTGTTACGTCCCGCTTGAATATGCAATTGGCGGAACAGGGGCATTCCGTCATTGCACAGATTGCCGCCTTCACACCGCAACATATTGATTTGTTTGATTTCCGTGCTTTGATCGTGGTCTCACCAGAATCATCCGTATCACCTGAGAGTCTGGTCAAGGCGGCAGAACGCGGCAAGTTGATCTTCGTCATCGCCGGTGCGGGTGACGGCATGTCCTCCTGGGCAAATGGTGTGGGCGTACCAGCTCTGGCATACCCGCCCTCGGATGTCGATATCAATAAATTGTATGAAGAAATGCGCCGCGCGGATGCCGGTAACCTATCGGCGGACGATCAATACCGACGGGCGGTGCTGGGCAGTGACATGTCAGCCCGCATTCAATCCGGCATGGCGGTTCGTAAAATTGCAATCACCTCGCCGAAGGGCGGAACGGGCAAGACCACAGTGGCAGTTAATTTGGCTGTAGCGCTTGCCTTGTCAGGTATCACAACTTATTTGGTCGATGCAGACGGAAACGCCGGCGCTTTGCAATATCACATGCGCATGGAACGCGTCAATACGACCATGATTGGATTACTACGGCGCGAGATTGCCAAAGCCAATAAGGGCGTGATGGGCGATGTTGCTTCGGGCGCAGCTTATCTCAATGCGTTTACCCCATTGGAAAACCTGCCCACCCTGCGCATCCTACCCGGCTTGATCACCGATGATCTGGGGGATGAAGTCCTGCAACAGGAAGCAAAAGTCGCCGAGGTTATCCAGGGCCTGTATGAAGCGGGTGTTGCGGCGGGCGGTGTGGTCATCATGGATGTCGGCATCAA
>CAILWD010000203.1 GCA_903837815.1 uncultured Chloroflexota bacterium
GCATGACTTCGCCTGAACGCGAAGAGCGGCTATTGGTTGGGGCAGGTCTGAGACCTGCCCATACAGAAGACTACGTCCGCATTGCCAACCCCATCGCGCCTGAGCGAAGTGTCCTGCGCCGCAGCCTGTTGACTTCCGTGCTGGAAGTGGCGGAGAAAAACGCCAAGGCGGAATCCATTTCGATGTTCGAGGTGGGGTCGGTCTTCGAGCCTGTCAAAAATGACTCTTCGACAGGCTCCGCGTCAGAGCGTGGCCTCCCCAACGAGCCGCGCAAACTGGCGATGGTGGTGACGGGAGCCAGAATCGCCTCCGCATGGGACGCGAAGGATGCCCCCGCCTTCGACTTCTTCGACATGAAGGGGCGGGTCGAACTGATGCTGGCTGGATTGCGCTTCACAGATGCGGTTTATGCTCCCGCGGATGCTTCGACTACGCTCAACACGACATATCTGCACCCTGGCAAGTCCGCTGAGGTGAAGGTCAAAGGCGAAGTGGTCGGCGCGTTCGGCGAACTGCATCCGTTGGTGAAGGAGAAATTCCAGTTTGGCGGCTCTCCCGTCATCGTGGCAGAGTTCGATTTGGAGAAGTTGCGAGCATTGGCACCAACCTACGGCATCCAGCCCTTCTCCGAGTTCCCGCCCATTTACGAGGACATTGCCCTTATTCTTGATGAAGCTGTCCCCGCCGCCACCGTCGAAGCGCTGATCAGGCAGACGGGTGGAAAGACCGTGACAAACGTTAAGCTGTTCGATGTCTATCGCGATGAAAAGATCGGCGCGGGCAAGAAGTCACTGGCGTACAGCCTCACCTATCAAGCCGAGAAGACCATGACCGATGCTGAAGCCGCCACGATCCGCAATAAGATCGTCAAACGGCTGGAGCGCGAAGTCGGCGCGAAGTTGAGAAGCTGACAGTACCAACGGGATGCGAGGAAAACTTGCATCCCGTTTTTAATTCTTGTATACTGAAATCAGCAAGTACCATTTATCAAAACTTACCAAGGAGATTCGAGCCATGGATGCAAAAACCAAAGGTATTATCGCCACCGTCGCCGCAGTCGTTTTATGTGGATGTCCGGGCTTGTTCATGTGTTTCTTCGGCGCGACTACGCTTGCCGCCAGTCAGACGCCCGGAGCCGAGATCGATGTCTTCGGCAGCAGCGACCCTGGTTCAGCCATGACAATGGGCGTTATTTTTCTGTGCCTGTCGCTTATTTTTATCCTGATCCCCGTCGTCGTCGGCTTCTTCATGCTTCGCAAGAAACCCGAAGCAGCCATCAGCAACGAGCCGCTTCCGCCTCCTTCATAAAATTTACAAAAACTCCCCGGAAAATTCCGGGGAGTTTTTGCGCTTCACAACTTCATCACTTGACTTCGATGGTCAGGTGCAATTTGCAAAAATCCTCTTTTCCTGCGCGCAACGACCATGTGGCAAGGTAGGTATCTTCCGCCTTCGGCGCCTTCATATTGACGATGATGTCGATCTGCGCACCGGTTGGGACGGAATTGGGCAGGTCATACACGGATTGCTTATGAAGTTTTTCCCCGCTGAAATAATGATAATCCACGCTGTTGGCATCCCAGGCGTTGGCGCCCACATTGATCACCCGCCAGACAACGGCAAAGTCGGCATTTTTGGAAACAATGGAATTATCCGCCGGGTCCTGTGAAACCAGTCGGCAGGCATATGGGTTGGAGGAAATTTCGAGGGTGGGCGTCAACGACGGCACGGTGGGTGTGGCCATCAAAAAAAGGAAGGTGGGCGTGGAGGTGGGAACTTCCGTCGGTGTTCTGGTGACGGTCACCGTTGGGGTGGATGTTGGCAGGGATACAAACGTCTGCGTAACCGCCGCCTCAGCCGTCTGCGCGACAATGGTGTTCAACAACACAGGGTCAAAGGCTGGAGGAGCAATGGACGGAGTCTCCACAGCAATGGGCGCGCAGGCAAGCAGAAACGCAAAGACAAAGAGGATTACCGTCAGGCGATGGTCTCGCTTGTACATATTCCCTCCAGTTTCGGAATTACTTGACAGTGATCGTCACGTATCCGAAACAAAGCCGTCCTTCAACGATCCAGGTCATGGTTTGGTTGCCCCTTTCCGCCGGGGCAGTCGCATCGAGAACAACTTCATGCATGGCGCCCGGTTTCATGGCGGGCAATTCAACATGCAAGACCGAAGTCATCTTGGGGCCGCCGGTATACTTGAGGTCGTAGCCCTGATACCAGGCGCGAGTCCCCTGATTGACAACAGTCATCTTGATATCGAAATCCTGACCGCGATTGATCTCGGTGTATGCCGTCGGACGGACTCGAATGACATCACAGGCATACGCCGGTTTGGATGGCGAACTTCCGCTTCCACCGCTCGGCTTGGTGGTGGGCGTCGCGACGACAAAGGGCGTCAGCGTGGGAATGGTGAACGGCGTGGCGGAAGGTGTGGCAGTGTATTGCGCCTCTGTGGTCAACGCAACCGCGGTCCCAATCTGGTTCTGCGCCTCGATGGTCTGCGCCACAGCCGTATTGATCTGCGATTGGGTATCCAAAACAGGCGTATTCTGGACCTGCGGCTCTTGCGCCTCCTGCGGTTCCGCCGTGGTTGGCAGGCAGGCTCCAACAAGCGCGGACAACGCCAGCATGATAAAAATCATTCGAATATGTTTTTTCATTTTGTCTCCTTCGATGGTCGTGAAAGTCAGTCCGCGGGTTTGCAGGCAGGGAAATTTCCCGAAACCCGCGGATTGACCGTATTACTAATCTGTTTCACCCGACCCAATGCCGTGCGGCTTCCACTTGTTCTCATCCTTCAAACGATGTTGAATGCCGTCGCGGTTATGCAGTTCGTCGAAGCCTTCGGGTTTGATGAACATCTGGTCGCCATCGAGTAATCCCGTCAGGCCGGTCTGGCCAGGTTCGAAGCGTTTCTGCCCCTTGAACTTCGCCGCGCTTGCAGGATTGTAATCGGTGGGTTCCTCGTAGGTAGTGATGTAACCCTCATAGTTGCGCAGGAGGATCTTATGGTCAGACATGCTCAACAAGTAATTGGGCATCATGGGAATTTTCCCACCGCCGCCGGGCGCATCGACAATGAACTGCGGCACCGCAAAGCCGGAGGTATGACCGCGCAGGCCTTCGATAATTTCGACGCCCTTCGCCACCGGCGTGCGGAAGTGCCCGGCGCCTTCGACCAGATCGCATTGATAAAGATAGTACGGGCGCACGCGGATTCGCACCAGATCCTGCACCAATTGACGCTGGATGTGGACGTTATCGTTGACACCGGCCAGTAATACCGACTGGTTGCCAAGTGGGATGCCGGCGCGAGTCAGGCGGTCGGTGGCTTCGTTGAGTTCCTGTGAAATCTCATTCGGGTGGTTGACATGGATGTTCATCCACAACGGGTGGAATTTAGCCAGCATGTCGCACAGTTCCTCGGTCACACGCATGGGCATGAAGACCGGCACACGCGAACCAATGCGGAGAACCTCGATGTGGGGAATCTCACGCAGGCGGGTGAGCAATTCCTCCAAAATCTTGGGAGCCAGCACAAGCGGATCCCCGCCGGAGAGCAGCACGTCGCGCACCTGCGGCGTCCGCTTGAGATATTCGATCTGCATCTCGAAATCCTGACGGTTGAAAGTCTGTCCGGGGTCGCCGACAATACGTGAGCGGGTGCAGTATCGGCAGTACGAAGCGCATTGGGTTGTTACCAGCATCAAGACACGGTCTGGGTAGCGATGCACCAGGCCCGGCACCGGGGAGTGGCGATCTTCCGCAAGAGAATCCTCCATCATTGCAGTGAAGGCTTCCATTTCATCCGAAGTGGGAATGATCTGTTTGCGGATGGGGTCATCCGGGTCATTGGGGTCGATCAGGGAAATAAAGTAGGGCGTCACATCCACGCGGAAAAGGTCCTGCTTTTGCAGGGCTTTGCGTTCGCTTTCAGTAAGTTTGACGACCTTTTCAATATCTTCGGCGCTGTTCAAACGATGACTTAATTGCCAGCGCCAGTCATTCCATTTTTCATCAGGCACGTCGGCATAAATCGGCGCGCGTTTCGAAACAAAAGATGTGGCCATTTTTCCTCCGAAATTCATAATATTAAAATGACGATATGGAAAACTTTACAGTAAACGGGGAACTCCCGCCAGGTTTGCAGGGACATGTCAACATGTCCATAGGCGGGTCGTGATCGGGACGAAAAAACCCTGCAAACTTTGGCATCATGTTAACATTGTAAAAGCAAACGGAACGCGGGTCAATGCGGTATTTTTTGCGATTACAATTGCAAAGAGGTAAACACATGTCAAACAATAAAATTCATGTCGTCCACAATTCTAATAAACAACGCTTTGAAACACAGGCAGAAGGTCAAACCGCCGAGTTGAATTATTACCTGGCTGGCAACACCATCGTTTTTACCCACACGGGGGTTCCGCCTGCTCTGGAAGGCAGGGGGATCGGCAGCCTGCTCGTCAAGTCGGGGCTGGAATACGCCAGGGAAAACAACCTGAAAGTAAGAGCGCTGTGCTGGTTTGTGAGCGGGTACATACAGCGGCATGAAGAATACCGGGGGTTGGTCGAATAGAGGCTACCCCTGGGCAAGATTTAATTCTTCGAGCAGTTCGAGAACCTGTTCAACAGCCAGCGGAACTGCGGCAGCAATGGCGGGAGTCAGTCCCTCTTGAATATCGTACACGTGTGGGGATTCAACCGCCACAACATGGATGTCCCTGTCTTCGGGCAAATCCACCCCCAGTTGCCTGCCGGTGACCAAGGCTGTTTTTAGGGAAGTATCGTGGGCGGCGGTGGTATGCCCGGAAGTAAGATCGACCAGATCCTCCAGCGTGAAATTGATGACTTCGCCCTGGGCATGTTTGCCAGTCGTCAGGGAATCGATCAGGATTATCCTTTTATAGCCAACCAGACGCTCCATCAGGCTGAGACCACCCAACGAGAGGTAATCCACTTCGACCTTTTTGCCCTCCCCACGGAGGTGTTCCTCCACCTCACGCGCAACGACCCAACCCACGCCATCGTCACCCAAAATGGGGTTTCCAAGGCCGATTATCAACATCTTCTCAAAAGGCATATTTTCTCCAGATAACAAAGAAGGCGGATAACCCGCGGGTTACCCGCCTTTCATACTTCAATCGAACAAAAAACAGGGGGTATTAATACTTTCCGCTGATGTAATCGGAAAGTTGCCTGATCTCCGTTTCCTGTTCGCTAAGAACGGTCTTTACCACATCACCAATGGAAATCAATCCGATCAGGTCGCCGTTTTTGAGTACCGGCAAATGGCGGATGCTATGCTGGGTCATCAGAACCAGGCATTCTTCCGCAGTGGTTTTGGGGCCCACATAGTAGACCTTGTCGGTCATGATCTCTTTGACTTTCGTGCCGACGGACGTCTTATTCTGCAAAATAATCTTGCGGGCATAATCGCGCTCGGAAATCATGCCAACCACCTCATACTCGTGCGTGACGACCAACGCACCGATCCCCTTTTCGGCCATGAGTTTCAGTGCGTCCATCACGCTGGCAGTGGGCGCGATGGTCCATACGTCCCGTCCCTTTGTCTGAAGCATCTCTTCGACTGTTGTTTTCATGCGTTTATACCTCCAGGTTAGTTTGGAAGAAACAAATGAAATGGGCAAAACACCACGTCAGGAACTTCACCCATTCCTATTTTACCCTGCTATTCCACAAATTGCTTCAAAACATCCAGCACTTCGCCATCCGCTTTGCGGACAGTGACTTCAAGCGGCATCTGTCCGGGCAGGGAGTGGGTGGCGCAACCGAAGCAGGGGTCGTAGGCGCGGAACGCCATCTCGACCATGTTCAACAAGCCTTCGTTGACATTGCCCTTCTTGATGAGGTTCGACGCGGCCTTCTTGATGGACATGGTGATGGGTGCGTAATTGTTGGTGGTGCCGACGATGAGATTCGCCTTCGTCACCACGCCGCGCTCATCCGTCCAGTAGTGATGGGTGAGCGTGCCGCGCGGCGCTTCGACAATGCCCACGCCCTCGGTGGGGGTGGCTGTCGGGATGGCGTGATAGTTCGGCGAGGTAATCTCCGGGTCGGTTGCCAGTTCCACCCAGCGTTCGGCGGCGTAGAGCAACTCGATCAGACGCGCCCAGTGGGTTGCCAGCCGTTGGTGAACCGGCTTACCGCCCAGAGTTGCATACATCTTCTCGTATTGTTCCTGTGCGCGCGGGGTTGCCAAGCCGTCGGCGGCGTTGAGGCGGGAGAGCGGAGTCGCCATGTAAACGCCCGAATCCTTGCCGTCCACGAAACCCTTCCAGCCAACGGCTTTGAGATACGGGAACTTCAAATATGTCCAGGGTTCCACATGCTCGGCAATGTGGTCGGCATAATCCTTCGGCGCATACTTGATCAATTCCTTGCCGTCGGGTCCCACCACGCGGACTTTGCCATCGTAGAAGTTGGTCTTGTTGTTCTCGTCCACCATGCCCATGTAATAGGTCTGGTGGGTGTAGATGTCGCCCACGATCAGGTCGAGATAGGTCTTGTTGCTGAGGACGATGTCATTGAAGGCTTGCAGACTGAACTGGGCAAATTCGATTGCCCAGCGTCCCATCTCTTCGATTTCCTTGCGTTGTTCCTCGGTGATGCCCTTGGTCAAGCCACCGGGGATGGAGGTGCAAGGGTGTACCTTACGTCCGCCGATCATCTCGACCACGGTGTGTCCGTACTTGCGCATCTGGATGACCTTGCCGCCGATTTCCAGCCCAACTTTGTGGATGACGCCGAGGATGTTGCGTTCAGCGACGGGGGCATCGGGCCCGACGATGAAGTCTGGTCCAGCCAGGGCGTAGAAATGGGTGGTGTGATCGGTGGCGTAGAAGGCGCTGTAAAGCAATTCGCGCAACATCTTGCCGGTGCGGGGAACTTCCACCTTGTAGGCGGCATCCGCCGCTTTTGCCGCCGCCATGTGATGCGCCTCGGGGCAGACGCCACAGATGCGGTTGGTCAACAGCGCCATTTCCTCGACGGGGCGTCCAACGACGAAACGCTCGAAGCCGCGTAGTTCGGGGATCTGGAAATAGGTGTTGGCGACGTCGCCGTCGTCGTTGAGGAAGATTTCGATCTTGCCGTGTCCTTCGAGGCGGGTAATCGGGTCAATTGTGATTCGTTGTGCCATAGTTACCTCCAAAATTAGTCGCCCGATTTCCAGGCTGGTTTGGCGGCGCGCAGCAGGGAGCCTGCCAGATTGAAGCGATAAAACTGTCCGGCAGGATCAACCAGCCCGTCAAGGATTCGGTCGATTTCCTGCGAATCGTCCGAGCCGATGACCGAACCAAAGGCGGAGACCAAACGAGCGCCGTAATCTGTCACACCTTCGGCGGGACCGTAACAGCCGATGCACTGCGCCCCAGCCGTCGGGCAGCGGGAGTTGCATCCGCTGCGGGTGGCGGGACCGTTGCAGGGGATTCCCTGTTCGAGCAGGCAGAGTTCAGGGTCGGGGTGGATCATTTGAATGCGGTTGAATGCCTTGATGGTCTTCTCATTGCGCTTGCGGGTGCATTCATCGCAGACGGTGGAACCGCCCGCGCCGATAACCGTACCCTTGGGCGGCAATTCTGCCTTGCCTTGCAGCACCTGAATCACCAGGTCGATCACTGCCGCAATCTGATGCGACTCAGGCGGGCAGCCGGGCATGTAGTAATCCACATCCACCACCTGGTCGAGGGTCTTGAGCACCGGGTACATGGTCGGGATATGAAGTTTTCCTTCGGGCATGTCGTACGAAGTCATCGGGCGCACACCGTTCGGGTTGTCGGTGGAAGGCGTGCTGAAAGCCGTGTCCACGATTTCCTTGATCGAGGAGAAGTTTGCCAGGCCGGGAATGCAGCCCTCGTTGGCGCAGGAACCGAATGCCACCAAAATCTGCGATTTCTTGCGCAGCATTTTGGCAACGTGTTCGTTCTCATCGTTGCGGATGCCGCCGTTGAAAAGGGTCAACAGGATGGAACCATCCTCCATCGCCTCCACGTCCTTGTATTTGGCATCCATGGCAACGGGCCAGAAGACGACATCGAAGTTCTGATCCACATCCAAAATCTTTTCGTGGATGTTCAGCACGGCGATTTCACATCCGCCGCACGAAGCCGCCCAGTACATTGCGAATTTCGGTTTGCTCATACAGTTGCCTCCTCAAGGACGGGGGTTTCTTCCACAATTGCGCCATTCGACTTGTTCCAGTTCAACGGGCCAAGCGCGCGCACCTGTTCGACGAATTTATTGATCTCGGCGGCGAAGATGGCGCCTTCTGCCGCGCTTGCCCAAAGCAGTTTCAGGCGTCCGGGTTCGATGCCCATCTGCCCCAAAACGCGGCGCATCAGGTTGAAGCGGCGCAGCATCTTGTAGTTTTGGTTGACGTAGTGGCAGTCGCCGGGGTGGCAGCCTGAAACGAGCACCGCATCCGCGCCGTTGGCAAACGCCTTGAAGACGAAGGTCGGGTCGAGACGCCCGGAGCACATCAAACGGATCAGCCGCACGTTCGGGGCATATTTCATGCGCGCCGTGCCAGCCATATCGGCGGCGCGGTAACTGCACCAGTTACAGGTAAAGCCAATGATTGTAGGTTCAAAGGGTTTCTTTTCTTCAGTCATGGTCGGTTTTCAGCCCTACACAGCGGCTGCCTCCTTGGAAAGATTGACCAGCAACAGTCCCTCGATTTGCGAGAGGATTTGTTCGTTCGAGAAGCCGGTGCCGCTGATGGCGCCCGCCGGGCAGCCTGCAACACAGGTCCCACAGCCCTGGCAAAGCGCGGGGTTGACCTCGCTGACCATGCGGTCTTCGTGGAAGAGGATGGCGTTGAACGGACACAGGTTGTTGCAGATGCGACAGCCGGAGCATTGCTCTTCGTGAACGGTGGCGCGGACAGGTTCGAGGGCGATTTCCTTCTGCTGAATCTTGCCCAGCACACGGGCGGCCGCCGCTGCTCCCTGCGCTACGCTGGCGGGGATGTCCTTTGGCCCCTGCACGCAGCCGGCGATGTACACACCTTCGGTCATCGTGGCGACGGGGTCGAGTTTGGGATGCCGCTCGATGAACCAGCCGTCGGCGGAGCAGGAGATGCCAAAGGTCTTGGCAAATTCCTTCGAGCCGGCGCGGGGTTCCAACCCGGCGGAGAGGATGACCATATCCAACGGGACGCGCAGTTGAGTGGCGGTCAGCGTGTCTTCGACCTGGACGATCAACTTGCCTTCCTCGGCGGGCAGGCGGGTGGCGTCGCTGATTTCAGCCACTTTGCCGCGCACGAAGTGAGTCCCTTCTTCAAGCAGGCGGTGATAGAACTCTTCGTAGCCCTTGCCCGGGGTGCGGACATCAATATAGAAATTGTAGACCTCTGCGCCGGTGCGCTCCTCGACGAGGTGGGCAAATTTCAGGGATTGCATACAGCAAATCGCCGAGCAGTATTCGTTGTAGTTCTTGTCACGCGAGCCGACGCAGTGGACAATCCCGACAGCCTTCGGAACGGTCTTCCCGTCGCGCAGAACGATGTTGCCGCCTGTAGGCCCAGCCGCGTTGCTCAGGCGCTCAAACTCGAGGCTGGTGAAGACGTTTGGCAGGCGTCCGTAACCATATTGCTGGATGCGGCGCGAGTCGAACAGATCGTAGCCGGTGGCGAGGATGATGTTGCCGACTTCCACGGTCATCACGGTGTCTTCCTGGGCAAAGTCGATGGCGTTGGTCGGGCAGAATTTCTCGCAGGCTTTGCAGGTTCCCTTGATGTAGTAGGTGCAGTTCACGCGGTCGATGACCGGGTACTTGGGGACGGCTTGCGGGAACGGCACATAGACCGCCTTGCGGTTGCCCATGCCAACCTCGAATACATCGTCCACAACCTTCTTGGGGCATTTCTCCCAGCAGATGCCGCAGCCGGTGCAGTCTTCTTCGACCACCGAACGCGCCTTCTTGCGAATGGTGACCGCGAAGTTGCCGACGTATCCATCCACCTTTTCGACCTCGGAATAGGTCAGCAGGGTGATGTTGGGATGGTTGCCCGCGTCCACCATCTTGGGGGTGAGGATACAGGCGGAGCAATCCAGCGTGGGGAAGGTCTTGTCGAACTGAGCCATGTGCCCACCGATGGAGGGTTCGCGTTCCACCAAATAGACGGGGAAGCCCGCGTCCGCAATTTCGAGCGCGGCTTGAATACCGGCAATGCCGCCGCCGACAACGAGTGTGGCGGGGTGAATCGGCACGCGCAAGGGTTCGAGCGCCTCGTGATGAGCCACGCGGGCAATGCCGCCCGATACAATCGCCTTGGCTTTTTCGGTGGCGGCAACTTTATCGGTGTGGACCCACGAGTCCTGTTCGCGGATGGAGACCAGTTCGCACAGGTAGGGGTTCAAGTCCGCGCCCTTGCAGGCGGTGCGGAAAGTCTTTTCGTGCAGATGCGGCGAGCAGGCGGCGACCACCACGCGGGTCAGGCCCTGTTCCTTGATGTCCTTTTGGATCAGTTCCTGCCCGAGGCTGGAGCACATGAACTTGTAATCGCGGGAAACGACCACGCCCTGATCTTTGAGGTTTTCCTCGACCCACTTGCTCACTTCGCCCACGTTTACAACACCGGCGATGTTCGTGCCGCAGTGGCAAACGTATACGCCAATCTTTTCCTTCTCTTCTTTCTTATCCATACGTTTTACTCCTTTAATGTCGTAAGCTGCAGCGGGGCATTAACTTTGCCCAGCCTGGAGCAGTGAAGGCATCGAGTCGATGAACTCCTTGCCGATTCCCAGCTTCTTCTGCGGGATGCCGAGCGCAAGCCCAACCAACTGGGTGAAGTACAGCACGGGGATGGAGAAGTTCGTGCCAAACTCCTGATTGACCTGTTGCTGGTAGACCTCCAGGTTGACCTGGCACAGCGGGCAGGCGGTGGCAATCACCGTGGTGTTATTATCCACAGCAGACTGCAACAGGTTGCGGGACATGGCCAAAGCCGCCGTGCGGCTCGAAATCATGAGCGAACCGCCGCAGCAGCGCATCTTGAGCGGATAATTAACAGGGGTGGCCCCAATCGCGGACATAATATCCTCGAAGAACTGGGGCTGTTCCACATCCTCTTTATCCTTTTGCGGACGCACAATCTGGCAGCCATAATAAGGCGCGATGCGGATTCCAGTCAGGGGATTTGTCACCTTGCTCTTGAGCGCCTCGGGACCGATGTCGTAGGCAAAGACTTCGATCAGGTGCTTTACATTGACATTCCCGCTGAATTGAAGGTTATCCTCTTCCAGCGCAAAATTGATGTGTTCTGCCAGGTCGGGGTCCTTCCGCATATGGGCGGCGGTGAAGTACATATTCTTGTAACACGCGCTGCATGGGGCCACCAGGTCGAGACCCGTCTTTTCGGCAATCGCCAGGTTGCGGGCACAAAGGGTATATGCCAGCAATTCGTCGATGTAGAAATAGGTGGTCGCACCGCAGCAATTCCAATCATCGAGTTCCTTGAGCTTGATATCCAGTGCTTTGGTGGTTTCCAACGCCGACATGTGGTAGCTGGACGCCATTTTTTCCAGCGAACAGCCGGGAAAATACGCAAATTCTTTCATTCGAGACCTCCCATCGGGATGATTCTACCGAGCATCTTCTTGAATTTTTCCAACCGTTTGATGCGCGGGGGCAGGATGGGAAGACGTCCCTTCAACAAAAGCTCGGTCGCGCCCTGCACTTCGAGCAGCATATCTCGCATCCCAAAGCTGAAGATATAGGACGGGGCCAGAATCGGCTCGTAGGAACGACCGCTGCGGACGATCATCTTAACAAAGGCTTCCGAGAAGGTCGGCCCGATCAAGCCTTCCTTGTACTGACTCTTCCAGATCGAATAGCGCTTCAGGGCATACATCAACTCGGTGATGTTGATGTCTTGCGGGCAGCGCACGGTGCAGTGGTAACACGAAGCGCAGTACCAGAAGGTATTGCTCGCAAGCACCTCTTCCTTCATCCCGCGATTGATCATCGAGATGATCAGGCGTGGTGTATGGTCCATGTAACCGGCCACGGGGCAGGTGCCGGAACATGTCCCGCATTGGATGCAGGTCTTAAGCGGCTCCCCTTCGGCGGCATGGAGGAGATTGGAAATCTCCTGGCTAAAAGTAATGGTATCTGACATAAGATTGGACCTCGTCGCGAGGGTTATTTGCCCGCCTTCTTCGCCTCGGCGGTCTGGATCAGGGTATTGACCTTCTCCAGCAGCACCTTCGGCTCGACGGGTTTTTCGACCAGTTCATCCACATCGACAAAGCGCGGGTGAACCGGCTCGCCCGGGAACAGGAAGGCAATCTGTTCGCGCATGCCGGTCATGATCAAAACCGGCATCTCGCGCAATGTGGGGCTCTTGCGCAGTTTGCGGGCGATCATGATTCCCTCGGCGCCGCGCCCCATCATGATGTCGAGCAGCAGCAGGTCGTACTGCTTCGCTTCGAGGGCACGCAAGCCGTCCTTGGGATTGTAGGCAACGTCCACCTCGAAATCGCCGGTAGCGAGGATTGCCTTGATCCCTGAGACGAAATCGGGATCGTCGTCTATCAT
The DNA here is from genome assembly GCA_903837815.1 of uncultured Chloroflexota bacterium. GTDB lineage: Bacteria > Chloroflexota > Anaerolineae > Anaerolineales > Villigracilaceae > Villigracilis. The sequence goes on from CAILWD010000203.1 coordinate 12,568, forward strand.
CAACAACTTTTTGGTCATTTTGCGCCTCCGTTAAGGTATGCGAGAGAAATATCCCATGCAAGGATGGGGTTATGCATTCGAGATGGGCAGTCTGACGATGAAGGTTGTGCCTCTGCCCGGCGCGCTTTCCACAGAGAGCGTGCCGTTGTGGGATTCGACAATCTGGCGCGCCACGGCAAGTCCGATGCCATGCCCGGCGGCAGCCTCCTGCCCGGATTTGCCGCGATAGAAACCGTCGAAGACATGCGGAAGGTCTTCGGGAGAGATGCCAATGCCCTCGTCCCTGACCGAGACCTTGATATTTTTTTCTTCCGTCTGTGCCGCAATCTTCACCGCGCTAAAATCCGGCGAGTATTTCAGCGAGTTGCCGATAATGTTGATGAATACTTCCGACAGGCTCAGTCTGTCACCGTTGATCTGGGGCAGGTTGCCAGCCGAGAAATCGACCTGGATGCCTTTCCGCTGGGCAAGCGTAGCCAGGTTCTCGATGGCGGCATTGATTGGCTCGGCAACCGAAAGCGGCTTGAAGCCTTCCTTGAGTTGGTTGATATCGACCCGGATCACCCGCAGCCAGGAGTCGATAAGTTTGAGCATGTCGCCGATGCGGGTCTTGATACGTTCGAATTTGCTCTTTTGCTCATCGGCCATCGTTTCGTCGAGTTCGAATTCGAGAGCAAAGATATTTTGCTGAACCGCGCTCAACGGAGCCTTCAACTCATGCGAAACGATTGAAGCAAATTGCTCACGCAGCAATTCCTTTTCACGTCGCAGGGCAATCGCTTCCAGCATCAATCTGCGGCGCTCGACACTGCGGCGTGTAATCAGGCGGAACTCATCCGGCATAAATGGTTTGGGCAGGAAGTCGTAGGCGCCCTTCTTCATCGCGTCCACAGCGGAACTGACGGTGGCAAACCCGGTGATGACCACGACCACGATGGTCGAGTCAAGGGCATGGACTTTTTCCAACACCTCAAAGCCGGAGATGCCGGGCATTTTCAAATCCACAAACACCAGGTCGGGTTGAAATTCCTCGACCAGTTGCAGGCCGAGAGTACCATTGGAGGCGGTCTGAATCTGAAAGTGACTGCCCTTCAAAATCTGAAGGCAGGAGTCGAGGACAACTTCCTCGTCGTCGATAATCAGTATCTTTGCCGTATCAGCCATCATGATTCATTCTGCCAAGTGGAAAACTGACGGTAAAGGTCGTACCTTTACCCGATTCGCTTTCCACGGTGATTGCTCCGTTATGTTCGTTGACAATCCCAAAACTGATTGCCAGTCCCAAACCGACGCCGTGACCGGTCTCTTTGGTGGTGAAGAACGGGTCGAAGATTTTTTCCATGTTTTCTTCGCTGATACCATGACCGGTATCCCGCACCTTGATTTCCACACACTTCATCGCCTGGTCCTGCCCGGTGATGAGGGTAAGCGTGCCGTTGTTGTCCATCGCGTCTGCCGCGTTGATAATCAGGTTGAGAAAAACCCGCTCCACTTGCGAGGGGTCGACCACCACCAGCGGGTCGCTCTCGTCGAGATTCATGACGATCTCGATGTTGTGGAAGATCGTCTGCCGATCCACCAGCGAGACACAGCGCCGCAGGAGGTTGTTGACGCTGCACAGGGTCTTGTCGGGATTGCGGTGGCGCGAGAAATCCAGCAAGCCACGGATGATGTCGCGGCAGCGGTTCGCCTGGATGGCGATCTTCTCCGCGCTGGACCGGGTCTCTTCGTTGCAAGCCTCGCCTTCGAGCAGCAGGTTGGAGTAGGTGACAATTCCCTGCAGGGGATTGTTCAACTCATGCGCCACGTTCGCGGAAAGTTGACCAATGAGCGCCAGCCGCTCGGATTCCATGATCTTCTTTTTTGCGTATTCCTTCAACTTGTCATCACGTTCACGGAGGGCGTTCGCCATGAAGTTGAAGTTGTCTGCCAGGTCACCGAGTTCGTCGTTCGATGTCCGCGCCACCCTGGTCTCCAGGTTGCCGCCCGCCAGTTGTTTCGAAGCCTTTGCCAGGGTGCCGACCGACTTGGAGATGCGACGCGAAATGTACAAGGCGATGAAAATCGAAATGACCACGCCGACAAAAGTGATGACCAGAAATGCCTGCATCGTTTGGTTTTTAATGTCCGTGTATTTCTGTTCCAGAATACCGACGTACAATATTCCAAGGATGTCGCCGTTGTAGCCACGGATGGGCTCGTAAGCGGCGATGTACCAGTTGTTGACCACGTAGGCGCGACCAAGGTATTGCTCGCCTTTAACCACAACCTGTTCGTACACATCCTTCGCAACGCGGGTCCCCACAGCCCGTTCGCCGTCCTCGCCATAGACATTGGTCGAAATCCGCACATCGTCCTGGAAGATGGTGGCGGTGCCGATGTCCTTGTCCTTGTAGACAACGCCCTGAAAGACGGTTTGTTTCACCTCATCCACAATTGTGTAATCGTGGTTTAGCAGGACGCCCGCGTAAACCACGCCGATCAATTTTTCATCCTTGTCGAACACTGGCACTGCAGACATGAGGACCATGCCAGCGGTTTGCTCAGTCTCGGGTCGCGGCCTTGCCAGCGGCGTATCCACAAACTCGAAATACGCGCGGTAGGAAAGTGCCCTCGACTCGAGCGCAATTTCCTCGGCGGGGAGGATGACCGTGCGGGCAACAGGTTGTTTGGTCTTCAAGACCGCATTGACCAGCGCCTGATGGCTTTGGTCGTCACCCGAAGATTCTGGATTGTTAATGCGCAAGACAACGACGCCTTTGTCGTCCGTAATGGTCAGGATGTCGAGACCTTCCTTGACCTTGAAATTTCGCAACTCGTCCACATAAGTCTGGTTGACATCACCATTCAGGATGTCCGCCAGGAATGTCCTTACCGCCGTGAACTCAGCCTTGTCCTGGATATTGCTGAGGGTGTCCGTGTAGATCATGCGGGCGGTATTCAAATCGTTGCGGACTCGATCCTCCGCTTCGGACTTGACCAGGCTGGAAATGATCTGCGCGCCAAGCAGTGTAAAAATCAGGCTGCTAATAACGATGATGGACAGAAAACTCAGGATCAACTTGGAGGCAATGGGCAGCCTGATATTTTTCTCGAGAATCGCTTCAGACTTTCTGAAAATGCTTCTGATCCAGTTCATGACAACCTGACGAAATCCTCGAAGTTGGCTGGCTTCATCCTTTACATCACAGGGCTTCGGCAACCAATTCGATCAAGTCCTTCACGACCAAAGCCTGCTCGTTCCCGGTGGTCTTGACGGCATCCTTGAACATCGTCAAATCCTTGGGGCAGGCAACGACAAACGTCTGAACACCTGTCAGTGCCGCTGCCTCGCGGACGCGCGACTCGCTGGGTCTCTCTTTGATATCCTTCTCGTCCATCCAAATCCGTCCGCCGCCGGCGCCGCAACAAAAGGCGCGGTCACGGTTGCGGGGCATTTCAACGATCTCACAGCCTGTGGCTTCCAGCACGCGACGCGGGGCATCGTAAACGCCGTTGTAACGTCCGAGATAACATGGGTCGTGATATGTGACTTTGTAGCCAAGTTTCTTGCTGAATTTGATTTTGCCCGAAGCGATCATCTGGTCGAGCAGTTCGGCGTAGTGCAGAACCGCACCCATTTCTGGATACTCGTTCTTGAGCGTGTTGTAGGTGTGCGGGTCGGTGGTGACGATGGTCTGGAACTTGGCTTTGGCAAACGCCTGCTTGTTCTTATCGACCAGCATCTCGAACAGACCTTCCTCACCTACACGGCGGACATCGTTGCCCGCGTTGCGTTCGGCGTCGAAGAGAATGCCGAAACTCAACCCAATCTTGCTAAAGACATCGGCAGTCCTGCGGGTGACATCGGTCAACGTGGCGGAGTAGGAAGCGTAGTCACCGACAAACCACAGGTAGTCGACTTCTTCGCGGCGGGCGTCCTTGACGGCGGGCTGAACGCCTTGAGTCCACTTTGCCCGCATCCTGTCCGATTGACCGAAGGAATTGCCGTAGCGTCCGAGGTTGGCAAGCGCGTCCTGCAAGGTTTTGTCCATGCTGCCCTGATCGACCAGATGGCGGCGCATGTCCACAATCGGGGCGACATGTTCGATGAACAGCGGACATTCCTGGTCGCAGGAATAACAGGTCATACACGCCCAAAGCACCTTCTCGGTGATTGCATCGGGAACCAACGCGACAGACGGATGCTTGAGGTTGTTGCGCATGTCCATCATCAATAACTTGGGAGAAAGAGGCAGTCCGCTGAAATAGGCGGGACACAGGTCCTGACAGCGCCCGCATTCGGTGCAGGTGTAGGCATCGAGCAACTGCCGCCAGCGGAATTGCTCCGCCTTGCTGACTCCAGCATGACCGTCGAAGGTCGGCGCGGCGGCAAGGCGTCCGCGAGGTTCGAGGTTGCGCAAAAGCACCGCTGGGATGGAAGTCACCACATGGAAGTGTTTGCCTTCAGGCAGTTCGGTCAGGAACAACAGCACAACGCCGAGGTGAATCCAGTAGGCGACCTCTCCAATCACGATTTGAGTTTGATCGCTTGCGCCGCCATAGATTGAACCGACCAGCGCCGAAATGGGACGCCACGCGCTGAGTTCATCCCTGCCGAGATTGATACGGCTTCCGTTCGTGACCAGAAGGGTGGTTACGATGGTGAAGATAAACGAGAGCACCAGCACGCCCTGACTCTTATGACTGCCCTTGTATCGTTCAGGATCGACCACCAGCCGCAGGTACATCCCATACAGCACTGCCACTGCGACACACAGAGCAATCACATCCTGAATCAAGGCAAGCGGACCAAATTCTCCAATCAGGGGAATCACAAAATGCGGATTTGTAAAAGCCAGCAACCCTTCGAGGATCGCCTGCAAGATGGTCAGTGAGAGGAATAGGAATCCCCAAAAGATGAAGAAGTGGGCAGTGCCCGGCGCTCGAAATCGAAACAGGCGCAATTGCGCGCCGACATAAACGATCAGCCCTTTAATGCGCTCGCCCCACTGCCCAAATCGAGGCGTGGACTGGCTTTGGCGTAACTTCGTCCACAACTGGGGATAGGCTCGCCACAGGAAGACTCCCGTGGCAAGCAAAAAGGATAACAGTACAACAATGGACTTGAGGATGTTGTACGTGTCCATTGTCATCCGCCTTTGGCGTTGCGAACCCGTTCAGTTAATATTGGAGCAAAATCAAGCAAATCCATTGTGGTGCCGTACTTTGCCACATTGAAGATGGGCGCGTTGGGATCGGTGTTGACCGCGACGATGATCTCGCTCCCATCTATACCCTCGACGTGTTCCGGCGCGCCGCTGATTCCGAGCGCAAGGTACACCTTTGGCTTGACCCGTTTGCCCGATTTCCCCACCAGGCGGGTGGTGGGCATCCAACCCTGATCCACCACGGGACGCGAAGCGCACACCTGCCCTCCGAGCGCTTCTGCCAATTCATTCGCGAGTTCGATGTTGTCCTTATTCTGAATGCCGCGCCCAATCGCAACGAGCAACGGCTCTTTGGAAATATCCACATCGGACGTGTCTGGCTCGATATATTGTTTGATGGAGGTACGGAGCGCATCCAACGCGGGAGCGGAAACCGCTTCCACCGCTGGAGGCTGGTTGCCAACTTCAGCTTTGTAGCCACCCGGAAGCATCGTGACCAATGCGGTCGGCGCGGGGAGGTCGCCCTCAGCCATGATTTTGCCGCCGCAAATCTGGCAGACGAATTTTCCGTCTGCGGTGAAATTGCGGCAGGAACTCACAACGGGAATTCCGAGTTTGGCAGAAAGCCCACCCGCAACGTCCATGCCGACAGAAGTATGTCCGAGCAAAACCGCGCGCGGCGACTGGGCTTGGATCAAGCCCGCCAGCGCGAGTTGATAAGCATCGGGGGTGAACTCAGCCAGGGCGGGCGAATCCACATACAGGACGCGATCCGCCGCCAGGTTGGCAGCCAAGCCCTGGGCATCCTTCCCCAAAAGGACGGCGACCACTCCGCCACCACTGGTCTGCGACAAGGCACGCGCGCCCGCAAGCATCACATGGGTGATGTCTGCAACCTGCCCGCGCAGGTGTTCGACAACAACGAAAATATCCTGACTCATGGAAGCCTCCTTACAGAGCGCCCACTTCTTTGAATATTCCGATCAACTTGTCGGAGACATCTTCCGGGCTGCCTTCGAGCATGGTCGCCCGTTCTGCGGACTCAGGCTGGAACATGCGGCTGACCGTCACGCCGCTGACGGCGTCCAAGCCTTCGGCGGCTTGCTCCTCGATCTTCGCTGTTCCCATCACCTGGCGGATCTTGCTGTACGCCACGTAGCGCGGGGGAGTCTCGGATGCCTGAATGCCCAACACGGCGGGCAGTTTCACTTCCACTTCGGCAACCAGCCCACCCGAATATTCCTTGCGGGCGATGACCTTGTCTCCTGTCACCGTGACCCCGGCAACGTAACCGACGAAAGGCATTCCCAAGTATTCCGCGAGCAGCGGACCAAGGGAGCCGTCCAAGTCGTTGTGCGCCTGCACGCCGGTCAGGACGAGGTCAGGCTGGATGGTTTTGATGGCTTCGGAAAAGGCTTTGGCAAGGGCATGGTTGTTCACCGCGCTAAAATCGCCGGTCAACTTGACGAGTTTATCGGCGCCCTTGGCTGCGGCGGTGAACAGGAAATCATCCACACCGTCGGCTTCGGCGGATAGGACAGCCACCTCGCCCCCGCCGCGCTCCTTGAGGATCACGGCTTGCTCGACGGCATGGTCGTCGAATTCGTTGATGATGAGGCGCAGCCAGGCGGTATCAAGCGCCGCGCCGCTTGCATCGATGCTCAGTTCTTCGACCAAATCAGGCACGAACTTAACGGGCACTGCAATTTTCATCTCATCCTCCTCTTACAGATTCATGGATTCGGCGAGTAGTTCGGCAATCTCCCTTACTTTTAAAGTTCCTGCGTTGGGTATAGTCTTGGCTGCGTCTTCGAAACGCGGCGGTTCGTAGGGACAGGCAACCGCAAGGATGTCGGCTCCGGCTGCCACCGCCTCGCGTACGCGCCATTCGGAAACGCGCGTGTGAGCCTTCTCCCATTGGAAACCGTCCAGCCACATGCCGCCGCCCCCGCCGCCGCAACACAGACTGTTGAGCCGCTGGTGCGACATCTCTACCAGTTCCACGCCGGGGATGGCGGTCAGCAAATCACGCGGCTGGTCGAAGATGCCGTTCACACGTCCCAGATAACAGGGGTCGTGGAAAGCAACTTTCGCTTTGACTTCGTTCTGCAACATCGGTTTCAACTGCTCGATGCGTTCGGCAAGGAACTGGGTGTAGTGTTTGACGGGATATTCCACGCCCAAAGCGGGGTAGCCGTTCTTGAGCGCGTTGTACGCGTGCGGGTCGGTGGTGATGATCTCGCTGAATTTGTACTTGCGGAAAGCCTGCCCGTTCTTCTGCGCCATCATCTCGAAGAGTCCGCGCTCGCCGGCGAGGCGCTGCGAATCGCCGTCGCTGAACTCCTCGGGACCAAGAATCCCAAACTTCACGCCGAGAGCGTTCAGGACTTTGGCGAGGGCTTGGGTGGCGGTCTTCATCCGCGAGTGATAGGAAGCGTAGTCGCCGACGTACCAAAGCACGTCCACCGGCTGGCGGGTCTTGCCTAAAATGTTGACTTCAGGCTGGATGCCGGCTGTCCAGTCGGCTCGTTTTCGCGGCGATTCCCCCAACGGGTTGCCATAACGCTGCGTATTTTCAAGGGCTGCTTGCAATTCAGACGGGACGTTCCCCGCCAGGAGCAACTCCTCCTTGGTGCGGGTCATCAACGCTTCGGTGATCGGGATGTTCGACGGGCAAAACGCGGTGCAGGCGTTGCAGGAGATGCACATCCACACGGTGTCAGTTTTCAGGACGTAGTCGAAAATTTCCGTCCGCAGCGCCCCGATAATCTTTCCGGGCGGAAACTTCATGATGTAACCAAAAGGACAAACGCCACTGCACGTGCCGCATTGCAGGCACGCGCGTATTCTCTCTCCATCTTTCAAATCAAACAGGCTTTTGTAGAAGGTCTTGCTTTGGGATGGGGATAACGGAGAAATTGTAATCTCCAAGAGACACCTCCATGCTGATTTCGATTTGGATGTTCGGGCGATATATACTTAATACATCATAGTATCTGATTTTCGAGTTTGAAAAGCCAGTATAGTAAGTCACGGCTTTATTGTGACAAATTTCCCAAGCAGAGAGCCGCCGCAGTTTCCTGCGGCGGCTCTCTGCTTGAATAAACAAATTCTACAAAAGCCCTTCCTGTACCAGCAGCTCGGCGTTGTAGATGGAACCGCCCGCCGCGCCGCGAATGGTGTTGTGTGAGAGAACAACGAACTTGATGTCGAAGATGGGGTCGCTCCGTACGCGCCCGACGACGGTGGTCATGCCTTTGCCGGTGAGACGGTCCAGGCGCGGCTGGGGACGATCCGCTTCGCTGCGGACCTCGATGGCTGGTCGCGGACTCGATGGCAAATCACGAGCCGAAGCCGGGGCGGCATACGCCCGCAGAACCGCTTCAGCAGATTCGGGGTCGGCAGGGTTTGCAAATCCCACGCTGGCGCAGACGGTATGGCCGTCGGTTACAGCCACGCGGTTGGTGTGGACGCTGAACTGGATGTCGGCGGTTTCCACGCTGCCATCCTTCCATTTGCCAAGCATCTTGCGCGGTTCCCATTCCACTTTTTCCTCTTCGCCTTTGATGTTGGGAATCACGTTGTCCATGATGTCCAGCGAAGGCACGCCGGGATAGCCGGCACCGGAAAGCGCCTGCATGGAAACAGCAAAAACCTTCTTGACACCGAAGGCATCGTCGAGGGCTTTGAGCGCCACGGTCAAACCGGTGCTGGTGCAGTTGGGGTTGGTCAGAATGCATCCGCTCCAGCCGCGCTGCTGGCGCTGGATTTTCACCAGTTGAATATGCTCCGCGTTGACTTCGGGCAGGAGCAGCGGGACATCTTCGGCGCGGCGATAGGATGAGGCGTTGGAACAGACCGCCATACCCGCCTGCGCGAATTGCGGTTCGAGGTCTTTGGCGATGTCGTTGTGCAAGGCAGAGAAAACAATCTTTGCCGGCACGGCTTCGGTGGTGGCAGGGACGACCACCATATCGCGGGCGTATTCGGGCATGGGCTCGTTCAAGACCCAACGGGCGGCGCTGGAGTATTTCTGCCCAACGGAACGGTCCGATGCGGCAAGCGCCACCACCTTGAACCAGGGGTGGTTATCCAGCAGGGACATGAAGCGCTGACCGACCGAGCCGGTTGCGCCAAGAACTGCGACAGGGATTTGATTCATGATGAACTCCTTTGGGAATAAAACCGAAAAACGGTATTTAAGTTGCTCTGCCGGGACCCAGTCTCCGGCAGAGCAAAAACTTTCTTAAAACGAAATTTCGAGCAAAAAGCCGTTTACATTGCTTTTGCGCGTTCCGCCATTTGGCTCCGCAGGTCGTGCGAGTCCTTGTCGATGGTGAAGATCGCGCCGAGGTAGAAGAAGAAGCACAGCAGCCATGCCGCGGTGCAGATGAGCAGGATGGCGGTCTTCAAATCGTAAGCGTCGGCAATGAACCCGGTCAGGATGGGGGCAAATGCCGCGCCCGCGTTCTCGATGAAATATTCCACTGCCTGCGCCGTCGAGCGGACTTCCGGCACGGTGACATCGTACACGGTTGCGATGACATTTGCCGAGGAAAGCGGCATGAAGATGGCGGTCAGGCACATAAAAATGAAGAACTGGTTTTTGGCTTCGATGGGCGAACTGACAGCAAGGTACATGAACAAAGCGCCAAGCAGGACGCCCGCGCTGGAAACAATGATGCGTCCCTTATTGGTGAATTTGAAAACAAAGTCGCCAAGCGCGCCGCCGACGAAATATCCCGCGGCGAGAATGAGGATGACGGGAGCCATCGTAAATAGAATTCCTTCGGCGTCGTAGCCGCGTTCCTTTTCGAGATAGGCAAAGAAGAAAAAGGTTATCACATTCCAGGGGAAGACGCCCGCAAAACCCTGCAAAAAGATGAACCACATGGTCTTCTTCTTGAAGATTTCCTTTGCCTCAGCCCACGAGAATTTGAAGGTCTGCATTTCCGCCATGTCCTCGAACTCAGGCTCCGCCTTTCCGCGCGGCATTTCCTTCACGCCGAAGTAGATCAAGACTGCGATGACCAGTCCCAGCCCGCCGGTGATGAAGAAAATAGAACGCCAGCCGCCGATCATCGGCGCGACCATCAAAGCAAGAATCATCCCAACCAGATAGCCGAGCGGCTGGGCAAGTTGCAGGATGCCGTATATCTTTCCGCGTAGGCTGGGGCCGAAATAATCCGCAATCAGGGTGTACAAACCGGGGTAGGAAGAGTCGTCGACGCCGGTGGAGGCGCGGGTGACAAGGAATCCGCCAAAGGAGCGCACAACCGCATTCAGCCAGGTGGTGGCTCCCCAAATGAGAGAAGCCAGTGAAAGCAGTTTGGTGCGCGAGTAACGGTCATACAAATAACCCCAGATTGGATATAGAACCGTGGCAACGATCAACGCGCCGGAGTTGATCAACCCCCATTGCTTGTTGTTCAGTTGGAAGTCCTCGCTGATTTGCACCTGCAGCGAGCCGATCATCAACTTGTCGGTCTGGTGCAACAACATGAAAAAGAAAAAGACAACGACAACGAACCAGCGGTGGCGGGAATGTTCTTTGGACATGAAACCTCTGTGAATTTACGATTTTGGATTTACGATTTTACCTGTTTACTTGTCTACCCGTTCCCCACCCGAAATGATTTCCTGCGCAAGCCTTTTCAATTCATCGGCGTCTTTGGTTTTCGATGCGCTGAAATACTGTTCGAGCAAATCCAGCGGGCTGAGACTGCTGACCGCCTGCCCTTCGGGGATGCGCACCCGCGACTCGATCTGCGGACGCTTGACGAAATGGAATTCAAACGCGCCTTCGGTATATTTTCGGAGCGCAGTCTCATCGATCAGCGTATCCCATTCACGCGGATAATCCACCACGAGACGGACGATGGCTTCGGACATTTCCTGTGGACTGGGCAGCGCGGCTTTGAGCGCCTCGGTCACATTTTCGTTCGACCCCAAAGTTGTTCGGCGATCGATGAATTTTCTCACCCCTTCGAGTTGACGCCACTCGACCCGCGTGTCTTTTCCTTTTTCGATGTGCGCGATGACAAAGAAGCGGTCTTCCTTCGCTTCGCCAAAGTCCACGCGCTCGATGGAGCCGGGATAAATCACAGGCGGTTGATTCCCTTCATTAACATCCTGCGGCTTGTGGATGTGTCCCATCGCCACGTAACTGAACTTTGGATTCTTCACCAAACTCCCCGAAAGGACAAGATCGTTGCCGAGCATCACCAGCCGTTCCCCGCCAAACTTGGCGCCTTCGATGGAGGCGTGCGCAGTGAAGATGATCGGCAGGGACGAATCCGCTTCCTCGATCCAACCCTCGATCAACTCGCCGATGTTGCCTTCGATCCGCGAAAAGGCTTCGGTGGAGTCCGTTTCGCCGGTGACAGCCATCAGCCCGGAGCGGGTGATCCACGGCATGGCAATCACCTGTGCGGACAAGTCCCACAGGTCAGCCGGTCCCAAAAAGCAGGGCTGGTCCAACACTTTGACGAAGGGCGTTTGCAGGGTGTGAAATTCCTGCAAGGCGTGGGCGCGCCCGATGGACGGCGAAACATCGTGGTTGCCGACCAGCAGCAGGGTGGGAATTTGAGCCTGCGAGAGCCGCATGATACGCCGTCCCCATTCACGCTGGAAGGTCGGCGCGGGAGAGCGGTCTTTGTAGGCGTCGCCGGAAAAGATGACCAAATCCACTTTTTCGGAGATGGCGGTATCCACGATTTCATCCAGCGATTTGAGGAAATCCAGCACGCGCAGGGGCAAGCCCGTTTGCGGGTCGTGGCGTCCGTAGTTCGCCATGTCGATATGGGCGTCGGAGAAGTGGAGGAGTTTCATCGGTTGATTCCTGGAATCCAAAGTCAGGAGACTTTGGATTTATATTGGCTTCCAGCGTCGGGAGACGTTGGAAGTCGTTACGGTTGTAATCCCAAATCCTGTAATGCCTGCACAGCGGGAACCCAGTTCACGTGGACTTTGAGCGCGGCGCGGTAATCGTCTACAGCGGACTGGGTGTTGCCGCTCATGTAGTAGGCTCGTCCGCGCCAGAGCAGGGACTCTTCGAGAGTTGGCTTGGAGATGGTTTCGTTGAGGGTGGTGTCTGCCAGGCTGATGACATCGCTGTAACGGGAGGAATAAAAATAGGCAAAGTATGGACCCGTCTGATACCACAGGATGCGGTAGGGGCGGTCTGCCTTTTCCACGTCCCATTTCGAGTAGAGGGCAAATGCCTGATCGTAGGCGGTGGCGGCATCCACATATTGTTGTAACGCCACATGACTCGTCCCACGGTTGAACCAGGCAAAGAACAGGTCGTTGCCGGTCAGGGTCTGAATATCTTTTTCAGCTTGTTCAAGAGCATGTTGCGCCGCCCATCGTTCATCGGCCCAGGGGCCAAGCAGGGATTGCACATCATTTTCCCGGTTGGCGGGATAGACGATGATGAAGAGATAATTGAATTCGCGCCACCCTTCCAGATAGGTGGCATAGTCAACAAACATATCTTTGCCAATTGGTTTGAGATTTGCGTCTCGAAGGTAGGCATCCTGCA
>CAILWD010000204.1 GCA_903837815.1 uncultured Chloroflexota bacterium
AACAACAAAATAAACAACGGGTAACCTCTCCCCTTTAAAAACAAAGCCCCCGAGTCGATCTCGAGGGCTTTATTTCTTTTTTGGAACGCAGACTTTAGCCTGCCCTGGAATTGCGAACCGAACTCCGCATTCCAGGGATAGACCACTGACAACTGATTACTGTCTTACTTCGCTTCCTTCTCCGCCGCAACCAGCGACTCTTCGAAAATCTTCAAACCTTCATCCATTTCAGATTTGGTGATGCAAAGCGGGGGCGCAATGCGAATGACACTCTTGCCGCAAGATAACATCAGCAGTCCACGCTCGAAGCCATGTTCCACAACCTGCTCCGTGAGTTCGCCCGCAGGTTCCTTTGTCTCGCGGTCTTTGACAAATTCCACGCCGATCATCAGACCCTTGCCGCGCACATCGCCGATGCTGGGATGCCGCGCCTTGATTTCCTCCAACGCATCGAGCGCATACGCGCCGACTTCCGCCGCGTTCTTCAAATATTCCTTCTCGATCAGGTCGAAAGTCGCCAGCGAAGCCGCGCAGGAGACGGGGTTCCCACCGTAAGTGTTGCCGTGGGTGCCGGGCGCCCAATCCATCACCGACTTGCGGGCAACGCACGCGCCAAGCGGCATACCAGAAGCAATGCCTTTTGCGGCGGTGATCATATCCGGCTCGACGCCGAAATGCTCAATTGCCCACCATTTGCCAGTGCGACCCATCCCGCATTGGACCTCATCCAAAATCATCAGGATGCCATATTTATCGCATAACTTTCGCAGCGCAGGATAAAAACCGTCAGGCGGGATAATGTACCCACCTTCGCCCTGAATTGTTTCAACCAGAATACCCGCCACATCTTTGGGAGGCAAAATCTGGTTGAGAATTTCGTTTTCGATATAGCGCACAACCGCCTCGCCATCGTCTTCGCCTTTGCGCCGGTATATCGTCGGGCGGTAAGGATTCGGATATGGAGCATGGGTCACGCCGTTCATCAGCGGGTAGAAACCGCCGTGATACTTCGCCTTGCTCGCGGTAAACGTCACCGCGCCCATCGTACGCCCGTGGAATGCGCCCGTAAAACCGATGAAATTGGAACGCTTGGTATGATACCGCGCCAGTTTGATCGCCGTTTCCACCGCCTCGGTGCCGGAGTTGGTCATGAAGGAAAGCGCATCCTCCTCGAAGGGGGCAACTTCGTTCATCTTCTCGGCGAGTCGAATCCAGTTTTCGTGATAGAAATCCGACGAGATATGAATGAACTTCTCCGCCTGCTCCTGGATTGCCTTTACCACTTTGGGGTGCGAGTATCCTGTCGATGTCACCGCAATGCCGCCCATGAAATCCAAAAAGCGGTTGCCGTCCACATCCCACACTTCACTGCCCCTGCCGTGATCCATCACAAACGGATAGCCGCGCGGATACGAAGGCGAGATCACCTTATTGTCACGCTCGATCATTGCCTTTGCTTTTGGTCCGGGTAGGTTGGGTATCATTTTTTTACTCCTTTATTTTTTGAGTCGGGATCAGGTTGGAAAAAAATCCCCCAGCAAGTGGGGGAAAATAAACAGATTTCTTGCGGCGGAGTTAAACTTCCAACTTCAACTCGGCAAGCGCGCGCGCGCCCAACAAGCCGGAATTGTCGCCCAGTTCGGCGCGGACAATCTTCAGCCCTTCGAGATAACGCGGGTGAATGACGTGTTCCTTCAAACTGTCGTTAAATGAGTCGAACAATAACGGGCCGCTTTGCGAAACGCCGCCGCCGAACACAACCACCGACGGGTTGAAAACATGCAGAAAGTTCGCCACGCCAATTCCCAAATACTTGCCCGCAATATGGTACGCTTCGATGGAGAGAGAATCGCCCTCTTTCGCCGCCTCGGAAATATCGTGGGCGGAATTTCTCTTCGCGGGATTCAAAACCGACTTCCGCCCCGCCTTGAGTTGGTCAGCCACGAAGCGTTCGATACCCGTCCCGGAAGAGAACGCTTCGAGATGTCCGCGTTGACCACAGCCGCAGAGGGGGCCATCCACCTGAACAATGGTGTGCCCCAGTTCCGCAGCGAGACCGTGCGAACCCTGCAAAAGACGATCATTGATAATCACGCCGCCGCCCACGCCGGTACTGACGGTCAGGTAAAGAACGTGATGATGCCCGCGCGCCGCGCCGAATTTCCACTCGGCAAGTCCCGCAAGGTTGGCGTCGTTATCCACATAGGTTGGCACGCCAAAGCTCTTCATCAATTTTGCCGCAAACGGAAAATCGCGCCACTCCTTGATGTTGGGCGTGAACATGATGACGCCGGTGTGCGGGTCAACGGGACCGGGACAGGACGCGCCAATGGCGTCCACTTTGCCGTCGCGCGGTATGACATCCTCGATGAGTTTGAGCAGCCTTCCAAGGGTATCTGGCTCGCTTGCCCTGGTCTTGATGCGTTTCTGCGCGATGGGTTCCTGCCGGTCTTGCTGGTAAACGGCGGCGCGCAATTGGGTTCCGCCGATGTCGAGTGAGATAATGGTGCGCATGTCGCGATTATACCGCCTCCCTTAGCCGCCATTTTCAGGTGTGGATGTAAGTCACGCCCGAAACATGACTTACGGATAAGTCTTGTTATAATCGTGCAAATTTGCCAGCGGAGAATCAAGACATGACTCAGTTCTACGATTACGTCATCATCGGAAGCGGGTTCGGGGGGAGCGTGTCAGCCATGCGGCTGGCTGAAAAAGGTTACTCGGCGCTCGTTCTCGAAAAGGGCAAGCGGTTTCAAGATAGTGATTTCGCAAAATCAAACTGGCAGTTTTGGAAATATCTCTGGTTGCCCGTCTTGCGCGCACATGGCATTTTGCAGATCAGCATCCTCAAAGGGGTGATGGTGCTGCACGGGGCAGGATTGGGCGGCGGGAGTTTGGGCTACGCCAACGTGCTGGAGATTCCCACCGACGAGACGTTTGCCACCCCCGCCTGGAATCAAACCGGCAAATGGGGCAAACTGCTCAAAGAACATTATGCCACGGCGCAAAGAATGCTTGGCGCGGCGCGGAATCCCAAGCTGTGGAAGGCGGATGACCTGCTCAAACAACTGGCGGACGAACGCGGCATGGGACATACCTTCCGCGCAACGGACGTGGGCGTGTATTTCGGTGAAGCGGGCGTAAAAGCGCCTGACCCGTTCTTCGACGGCGAAGGTCCAGAGCGGGCGGGTTGCAAACACTGCGGCGGCTGCATGGTCGGATGCCGTTACAATGCCAAGAATACCCTGCCGAAGAATTACCTGTATTTTGCTGAGAAGATGGGGGCGGAAGTGCGGGCGGAAGTCGAGGTAACTGACGTCAGACCGTTGACGGTGGACGATGGACGCTACGAAGTAACTTATCGAGACTCCACCAAACTCTTCAAGCGGACACAAACTGTCCACGCAAACAATGTCATCTTTTCGGCAGGGGTAATGGGGACGATGAAACTGCTTCTGACTCTGCGCGACGTGAAAGGCTCGCTGCCCAAACTTTCGGGGAGACTCGGCCAAATGGTCAGGACCAACTCTGAGGCGCTGTTGGGGAGCGTGGCGCGGAAGCCCGACATCAACTACTCCGAAGGCGTCGCCATTTCCTCCATCTACAATTACGACGAAATCACACGCATCGA
>CAILWD010000205.1 GCA_903837815.1 uncultured Chloroflexota bacterium
GATGGACGACCTCCAACATGCTCGAACGCAGGAAACGCGAGTACCAGGCGATCCAACCCAGAGCGCCGGTGGCGACGGGCAGAATCAGGTGGATGATACGGTCTCCAAGATCGAAGCCGGTGCTTCCGGTGGAGGTCATGCCGCCCGCTGGCAGCAACGGTTCACCCGTGAACGGATTCTTGAGCCAGGCATAGAAGATCAGAATCATAATCAAGCCCAGCCAGAACTCGGGGATTGCCTGTCCCGCGAACGAAAAGGTCGTGACCGTGATATCGAACGCCGAATACTGGCGAATGGCTGAGATAATGCCGATGGGAATGGCAATCAACACCGCAAATGCCATCGTCACAATGGTCAGGTAAATGGTGTTGGGGAGGCGGTCGCCGATTTCGGTCAGCACCGGCTGGCGGCTGCGGAAGGAAAATCCAAAGTCGCCGCGCAAAATTCCCTGACGCGTGCCGTAGCTGTCGAGGGTGCCGTCGCCGTCCTTGTCCACCTTCATCCAGTCGTTGCCGACCAGCCAGATGAGGTATTGCGTGGGCAGGGGTTTATCCAGCCCGAACTGGCGTTTCAACAATTCGATTTTTGCGGGGTCGATGTGACGACTCTGCCCCTGCCCCGCGAGAGGTCCGCCGGGCGCGAGGTTAACAAGCGCGAACAACAAAATGCTGAGAATAAAAAGCAATCCTATCGTCTGGATGAGACGCCGGGCGATATACGTTGCCATTTACTTCAAAGTCCAGTCCGCGGCGTTCCAGGTGACCAGGTCATTGGTTGTCGATTGGACACCCTGTAAGCGGACGGAGTGGGCGTCGCCATTGGTGGCGGTGAAGAGCAGCAGTTCGGGCAATTCCGCTTCCAAGACCTCCGCCATCTCGCAGAACTTTTGCTTGCGGACGTCTTCGTCCAATGTGTAGACTTCGCCCAAAAGCGTGTCGAATTCTTCATTCGACCACCTGCCGTAGTTGTAGCCGGCGTCCGGGACTGCGGCTTCGGTCGAGTAGTAACTCCAGAGATAATCGGTGGGATCGATGCCCGCGTAGCCGTCATCCCAAATGTCCATGTCAAAATTGCCATTCTGTTCGATGCCGCCATCGGTCGAGGCGCCCCACAGCACGCTGCCTTCGACCACCGTCAGGTTAAGTTTGATGCCGATCTTGCCCAAAGACTCGGCGATCAACTGCTGGGTCAACTCGAGTTGCTCGCCGTATTCGGCGTAGGTGATGAATTCCATCTCCATCTTGTAGCCTTCTTCAGCGGTTTCACATCCCCGGCACTCGCGGACTCCATCGCCGTCGGTGTCTTTCCAACCTGCTTCGTCGAGCAAGGCTGCCGCCGCGGCTGGGTCATATTTGGGGCGTTCGATGTTGTCGCATTCGTATGGAGGGCGGAAGAATTCCGTCCAGGCTGGCTTGGCGTAGTCGAGGAAGAATTCCTTCGCAATGGTATCCACATCGATGGCGGCGCGGATTGCCTTCCGCACGCGCAGGTCGGACAGAATCGGGTGCGGAGTCGCAACCGGGTCGGTGGTTCCCTTCGCCGCCAGGTTGAAGAAGATGCGCATCACCCAGCGGTTGTACGGGCTGAGGCTGACCTCCACATTCGGCTCGTCCTTCATGTCGTGCATCATTTGCTCGGTTGTCCACATATCGAGGTCGGCGTCGCCGTTGACGAGCATGGTCTTGCGTACCGATTTATCGGGGATGATGCGGACGGTGATTGTGTCGATCCCCGGCTTGCCTTTCTCGAAGTAGTTCTCGTTGCGGACGAAGGTCATGTGGTCGCCGGTGACCCACTCCGAGAGGACGAAGGGTCCGTTGCTCAACGGCTTGCGGGAGCATTCCCAGGCAGAAAATCCCTGCGCGGCGTCGCAGTAATGCGCGGGCCAGATGACCACCTGCTCGCCGCCAAACTGGGTCTGGTAGCCGGGGTAGATCGCGTTGTAGTTGATGGTGAAGGTGTAGTCGTCGATTTTTTCAACGCTGTCGATGTAATCGATGCCCGCGATCCAGCCGCCCGTTTCGGGGTTGACAATCGACTCGTAGGTGAAGATCACATCGTTCGCGGTGACAGGTTTCCCATCCGCCCATTGAATGTCCTGGCGCATTTTCCAGGTCACGCTCATCGTGCCGGCGTCTTCGTCCGCGGCCACGCCGCCGTTTTCGACGGTCGG
Organism: uncultured Chloroflexota bacterium; assembly: GCA_903837815.1. Taxonomy (GTDB): domain Bacteria; phylum Chloroflexota; class Anaerolineae; order Anaerolineales; family Villigracilaceae; genus Villigracilis. The sequence continues at coordinate 2,174 of CAILWD010000205.1, forward strand.
AATTTCAGCCGCAAGTTCGGGGAAGACCTTGCCGTCCGCGTCGATGTCGCTCAAGCCAAGCATGACCAATTCCATGACCAGTGAGTCGTAGCCCGTGTCGGTGATGACCGGGTTGAACGAAGGCGGGTCTTCGGGAATGATGATGGTGATGCTTTTTTGTTCTGGTGTGGAAGCGGGGGTGTTTTGCTGGCAACCGAACAAACTGGTTGCGATCAGCAGGACAACAAAAACCAACGACGTAACTTTTGATCTGCGCATCTCTCCTCCGGGTTGAACAGAAAAATTTACAACTCGATGTATGTTTCCTCTGGCGTTGCTATACATACATTATATCCTGCGCATCGTTGCGTTTACATCTTCACCCGTTCGTTCTTCGGGTCATACATCGGGCGCAGCAA
>CAILWD010000206.1 GCA_903837815.1 uncultured Chloroflexota bacterium
CTACTTGTCTACTTGTTTACCTGTTTACCACTCACTCCGCGTCCAGCGACTCGCTCAACGCTTGCCTGACAGCGCGGGCGATGAGCCAGCCGAGGACGGTGACAGAGCCAGCATAATGTTGGAGTTTGCCTTTGCCAGTTGTTGCAATCGTGACCGTGTCGGTGGATGTGCCTGTGGCTAGGTCGCCGTCGGGGGTGCGGATGCGGCGGGATTGAATGACGGCGGTCTTGGCTTCGGTGGCGGTGATGAAGGCGTTGAGCATGGCGCTGCGGGACAGGTTTGCGTCGAACAGGAGGATGATGTTGATTGTCCCAGTTTGCGGGCGGTACGATTGGGTGATTCCCGCGCTGGCGGCGTTGCCGACTCCAGCCGTGATTAATGCGCCGACGGATAAGCCATCTTCTTCAAAGAAAGCCAGCCGCGCCTTGCGGAGATAAACCGCCGTGAGCAGTCCAACAAACGAGCCCTCGATTCCACAGCGACGGGCAAGGGCGCGCAAGTCCGCTTTGGGATGGGTCGAGTTGTAGTCCTTGTCCACGTGGGCGTTGAGGATGTGACTGACGCGCCGAAATCCGCTGCCGACGATTGCAGACGAAAGCACGGTCAACGGCGACTGGCTGCGGACGTGAATCACTTCGGGAGTTTGGGAGATGGAAATGCCGTGGATGGGAATGTTCATAAAATTTCGATTCACCGCGAAGAGCGCAAAGAACGCAAAGATTTAAAAGGTTTTTCTTGGCGAACTTTGCGTGCTTTGCGGTTCAAAAATTTAGGTGGCTACCGTGAACACAAGCAACGAAATGACTTCAACCACCTCCACAGTCATGCCGAAGACATCGCCTGTGACGCCGTTGATGCGGGACTTTGCCAAGCGCAAGACCAGTGCCGCCGAGATTAATCCAGCCGCAAGTGAAATGAGTCCGCGAGTGCCGAGGATGATGGAGATTGCAAGGGGGATGATTGCGCCAGCGGCAATGAACCAGTTGCGGAAGCCTGCTTTGAAGTCCGCGCCCATGCCAGATGGACGAGCCAGCGGGAGCAAGCCAGCGGGCAAAATACACCAGCGGGCGAGACTGGCGGCGAGCAAAATCCCAAAAGCAGATTGAGGGGTGAGAGATGAAAGCACGGCGGCTTTGAGGAGCAAAACTAAAATCAAGCCGATGCCGCCGAAAGCGCCGAGGCGCGGGTCTTTCATGATTTCTAGGCGGCGCTCGACGGTTGTGCTTGCCAGCAGACCATCGCAACAGTCGGCGAGTCCGTCGAGGTGCAGACCACCTGTCAGCGTAACCCAAAGGGTGAGGGTCAGAATCCCAGCCACGAGCGGGGAAAAAATTCGAGTCGTTCCCATCCACGTCAGCCAGGTTATTCCGCCGATGATTAATCCAACAAATGGATACCAAACTGACGCGCGTCCGCTGTCGCCTGTCTGCCAGTCTTTGCTGGCGGGCAGGGGAAGCGTGGTCATCAAGTTGAAGGCAGTTAGAAGATATTTCATTTTTAGTTTAATCAAACCACAGATGAACAGGATAAACACAGATGGGAAATCTAAACATCCTTTTTATCTGTGTTCATCTGTGGTGAATAAAATTATTCCTTTTCGCTCACGCCCGCTTCGCCGAAGGTCGCCATTTCAGCCAGAACCTTGCAGGCGGCTTCTGCCATGCTGATGCCGAGCGCGGCGCCCGTGCCTTCACCGAGTCGCAGGTCGAGGTCGAAGAGCGGTTTCAAGCCCAGCCATTCGAGCATGGCGCTGTGACCGTACTCCTTCGAGCGGTGCGCGGCGATGAGGTAATCTTTGCATTGCGGCGCGAGGGTGACGGCAATCATCGCAGCGGCGGTGGAGATAAAGCCGTCCACCATCACGGGGACATGGTTCGCCGCCGCGCCAATCATCACGCCCGCCAGCCCGCCAATTTCAAAGCCGCCGACTTTCGATAGTATGTCCAGCCCGTCTTTGGGGTTGGGTTGGTTCACGTCGAGCGCGCGCTGAATGGCGGAGATTTTTCGCTTGAGTCCTTCGTCGTCCACGCCCGTGCCGCGCCCTGCAATTTTTTCGGGCGATTGCCCCATCAACGCGCAGGCGATGGCGGCGGATGGGGTGGTGTTGCCGATGCCCATGTCGCCCGTGCCGACGATGTGCGCCCCGATGGAGATGACGCCCTCTACGATTTCGATTCCAGTTTGGACGGCTTGCTCCGCTTCGGCGCGAGTCATCGCTTCACCGACCGCCATGTTTTTTGTACCCAAAGCGACGGGACGCCGCAGTAGTTTTTCACGGGCGGGAATTTCATTTGCCACGCCCATATCCACAATGACGACTCTCGCGCCGATGTGACGCGCCAGCGCGTTGATTGCCGCGCCGCCGTTGAGGAAGTTCGCCACCATCTGCGGCGTGACCTCCTGCGGAAAGGCGCTGACTCCTTCGGCAACGACTCCGTGGTCGCCTGCCATCGTGATGATGACTTTTTCTTTAATTGCAGGAATTGGCTTGCCCGAGATGCCCGCAATTTGAATCGAAAGTTCTTCCAAACGTCCGAGACTGCCAGCGGGCTTGGTGAGCATGTTCTGACGTTCCTGCGCCGCTTGCATGGCTTTTTGATTGAGCGGTTCGATGGCGGTGATGGTGGTTGCGATTGACATGGTTATCCTCTGTGGTTTTTACCACGAAGGGTCACGAAGGTACACGAAGGAAAAACCTTTGTGACCCTTTGTTCCTTCGTGGTGATTATGTTTTCTGGCAGGCGGTGACAAAGTTCCGCGCCAGGGTTGGGTTGGATGCGAAATGCAAATGAACATACGAGGCGAGCAGATTCTTTTTGACGAAGCCTTCGGGCTTGGGTTCGCCGCCCATGCGCGATTGGATTTCATAGGCGAAGGAATTGCTTTCTTCGGGGCGAATCCATTCGGAGTAGTGGAATTCATGCCCGCGGGCGGTTTGACCTTTTTCAAGCAGTGGGCTGGATTCCAACCCGACGACTTCGCGGTAGCCCATTTTGAGTTTGCCTGTCAGACGGGTGGAGCCAGGCAGGACGCCCATCATCGGGTATTCGATTCCCGCATCGTCGAAATAGGATTCCGCGAGCGACATCAAGCCGCCGCATTCGGCGTAGGTCGGGATTCCCGACTCGATGGCGGATTTCAACGCCAGGCGCATGGATACGTTTTCCGCGAGTTGCGCCGCGTATAGTTCGGGGTAGCCGCCGCCGAGGTAGAGTCCGCTCAAGTTGGAAGGAAGCAATGA
>CAILWD010000207.1 GCA_903837815.1 uncultured Chloroflexota bacterium
CACGACCCGTCGTTGACATCGCGCACGCATCGCAACATCATCATTTCAGACGGCGAGATGATCGACGAGACGGTCTCGAAGTCCCTGCCGCAGTTGCGGCATCGTCACATGTTGCAGTTCACGAAGATCGCCGAAGAGCGCATCTACCAGCCCGGCGAGACCATCATCGCCCGCGACCAACCCGTGGACCATTTCTTCATGATCCGTGCCGGTCAGGTGGATGTGGTCCTGCTCGACGAGAAAAACCGGGAATACATTGTCTCTCATTTGGGCAAAGGCGAGTTTTTTGGCGAATTTGAGTTGTTGCGCGGCGGCAAATCCATTGCCAATGTCCGCGCCGGAGGAACCCAGCCTGCGGAGGTGGTTTACGTCCCCCGCGCAGATTTTGTGCGTGTGATGGACGAATCTCCCGTCACGGTCGAAGCCATCGGCAGGATCGTGCAGGAACGGCTGGAGCAACGACGCATTGCAGACCATAGAGCAGGGATCAGGTAGATAGGTGAATAGGTAAAAAGTGAGCGATCCACGTAAACTCCCGCAGGTGCTGTACATCGAAGACAGCGACGAAACCCGTTCGCTTGTGCGGCGTTTGCTTTCCTCCGGTTATGTGGTGCTCGAAGCGGCTGACCCGTTGAACGGATTCCAGCTTGCTGAGGAGACAAGTCCAAACCTGATTTTGCTCGACGACAGCCTGCCCCACATGAGCGGCAACGAAGCCGCCACCCGCCTGCACAAAATGCTGCCGCATACGCCCATCGTCATTGTCTCGGCGGACTTGTCTGCCGGGGCGCGGGAGCGGGCGCTGGCGGCGGGCGCGGTGGGGTTTATCAACAAGCCCATCGACGATGACTTCGTAGAACAGGTCGGGGCGTATTTGGGGGGCAAGGTCGAAGTGCTGGACGATGCCGAAAAGCATTTGCAGGCATACCAGCAGGAACTGGTCGAACGGCTTGAAGGCAACATCCGCCAATTGACCAACACAATTGAAAAGAACAAACACCTGCTCCAGCAGAACGAACGCATGTTCCTGATGCTCGAACGCAGGCACAAGCTCCTCGAAACAGCCGCCCGCGTCGGGCAAATGGTCACTTCGATTCTGGATTTGGATGACCTGCTCAAACACACCGTCAATATCATTTGCAGCGAGTTCAACTTTTATTATTCGGGAATCTTCCTGCTCTCGGAAGACCGCAAATGGGCGGCGCTGCGGGCTGGGTATGCGCTGGCGGGGCGGCAGATGATGGCGCAAAACTACCGCCTGCCCGTGGACGAAAAATCCATGATCGGCAATTCCATCATCCACCAGCAAGCGAAGATTGCCCTGGATGTGGCGGGTGAAGTCTCGCGCTTCAAGAATCCCTTTCTGCCCAATACGCGCTCTGAGATGGCGCTGCCGTTGATCGTAAAATCGGAGTCGCTCGGCGGGCTGACTGTCCAAAGCGACCAGTTGAACGCCTTCACCGAAGACGACGTCACGTCGTTGCAAGCCATGGCAGACCAGATTGCCATTGCCATCAACAACGCCCAGTTGATGTTCAAGCTGGAGGATGCCACCGCCGAACTGGTGCGGACGAAGACTTTCGAGGCAATTGCCACCGCCACCGGCGAAGCCATCCACTGGGTCGGGAACAAAGCCGCGCCCATTCCGGGTAGCATCAAGCGGGTGCGCGAAGACCTGGGCTATATTCTGGCGCTGGCGGCGCAACTCGGCGGCGATGAAGCGAAGGATGAAAACCTGCTTGACGCAATCGAGACCATCAAAGAGGAAGCCGAAGCAAAGGGGCTTGACCTGGGACAAATCCGCGCCGAAATGTCTGCCATGAAAAAGAATCGTTTGCAGGCGCTGGTCAGCGTAGAATCCCTGCTCGAAGATTTGGACATTGCCGAAAACAGCGCCGTGACCATCCTCGACATCAAGGAAGGCTTGATTGGTCCTGCTCGCAAGCGCAACGACTCATCGACATCCCTGCGTGAGATGATCACGAACACGGTGGCGAACATGGGCCTGCCCGACGGCGTGGTCGAGATGGATTGGTCGGACGACATGCCAAACGCCTTTGTGGATGCGCGGCAGGTGGAGCAGGTCTTCAATAATCTGATCAAAAATGCCTGGGAGGCGATGCGCGAAACGCCCGCTCCGAAGATTTATGTCAAAGGGCTGCGAGACGCCCACCCGGATTTTGTCCTGGTCACGGTCAAGGACAACGGCCCCGGCATCCCGAAGGAGATTCAGGAAAAAATCTGGGTCTCGTTCTTTACGACCAAGGGCGGCAGCGGCGGCACGGGACTTGGTCTCTCCGCCGTCCTGCAAATTGTGCAACAACACGGCGGAAGTATTTCGCTGGAAAGTGAAGTGGGCAGGGGCGCAACCTTCTCGGTGCGTCTGCCTGTGGAAAAATAATCGGAGACCTGAC
>CAILWD010000208.1 GCA_903837815.1 uncultured Chloroflexota bacterium
CGGCATCCCCGTCGAGTTGAACGAGCCGCATCACTGGGGAATGCGCGACTCGTCGGACGTGGTCTTTGTGGCGGCGGCATATCTGGCGGCATACAACGCCCGCGCTTTCGGCGTGAAAGATTACATCGCGCAGTTCATGTTCAACAGTCCGCCCGGACTTTCGGATGCGATGGACTTGGCGAAGATGTTGGCGGCAATTCAAATGATTTCCCCCCTGTCTTCGACATCCCCTCATTTTGTTTCGCAAAATGAGGGGACAAAAGGGGGCTTCAAAATTTGGAAACAAACCCGCATCGGCTTGCTCTCGCATCCGCTCAACCCCAACGCCGCCCGCGGACATCTCGCCGCCGCCACTTATCTGCAAATGGCGCTCAAGCCCGATATTTATCACATTGTCGGGCATACCGAGGCGCATCACGCCGCAACGGCGGATGACATTATCGAAGCGAGTCAAATTGCCCGCCGCGCAATCGATAATGCGATGGGCGCTCCCGACCTGACCGCCGACCCGAAGGTGCAAGCGCGGACAAATCAACTGGCGGAGGAGACAACTCAACTGCTGGATAAAATTCGCGCCCTGGGCGATTCTGCCGACCCGCTCACTGACCCTGCCACCCTGAGCCGTGCCGTCACTTCGGGCTTGCTCGACGCGCCGCAACTCCGCAATAATAAGTTTGCGCTGGGTAAAGTGAAGACCCGCATTGTGGATGGGGCATGCGTGGAAATAAATTAAAACGGAGTCAACGACTCCTGTCGTTGACAATCTAAAGTCAGGAGACTTTGGACTCCAAATAAACAAAGGAGACAACATGACAAAAAATTTCGCAGTCATCGGGGCGGGGCATGGGGGCAAGGCAATGGCGGCGCATCTGGCGCTGATGGGATTTCCCGTTTCGCTTTACAACCGTACAGCCAGCCACATCGAAGTCATCAAGAAGCGCGGCGGCATCGAACTGGACGGCGATGAAAACGTGCCGCACGGGTTCGGCAAACTGGAGCGGGTGACCTCCGACATGGGCGAGGCAATCAAAGACATGGAAGTCATCATGGTTGTCCTGCCTTCTTCCGCCCACGCGGAAATCGCCGCAAAAATGACTCAGCATCTGGCGGATGGGCAAATCGTCATCCTGCATCCGGGGCGGACTTGTGGCGCGTTGGAATTCTCGAAGGTCATCCGCGACGGCGGCTGCAAGGCGGATGTGACCATCGCCGAAGCCGAAACCTTCATCTACGCCGCCCGCTCCGACGGTCCCGCCGCCGCGCGAATCTTCCGCGTGAAAGAGGCGCTGCCGCTCGCGGCTTTGCCCGCGACCCGCACCCAGTTGGTATTGGACGCCATCAACGAGGCGTATCCGCAATTCTTCGATGGGGTGGACGTGCTGCATACCAGCCTGAACAACATGGGCGCGATTTTTCATCCCGCGCTGACTTTGCTCAACGCCGGGTGGATTGAATCCACGCACGGCGATTACCAGTTTTACATCGACGGCGTGACCCCGTCCGTTGCCCGCATGTTGGAAGTCCTCGACCGTGAGCGGGTGACTGTCGCCTCGGCGCTGGGCATCCGCGCCCGCACCGCGCTCGAATGGCTGAAGCTCGCCTACGACACCACCGGTGAAGACCTGCACGAAGCCATCCATAACCAGCCCGGTTACTACGGAATCAAAGCCCCGCCCACGCTCAATCACCGCTACATCTTCGAGGATATTCCCATGAGCCTTGTGCCGATTGCCTCTCTGGGAATGCGCTACGGCGTCTCGGTGCGCGGCATGGACAGCATTATCCGCATCGGCAGCATCATCCACCGCACCGATTACTGGCGGCGCGGGCGGACGGTGGAGAAGCTTGGTCTCGAACAATGGAGCGTCAGCGAGTTGACCCGCTTCGTGCAGGAAGGCGTGATTGATTAAATGACTTCCGGCATCGCCCCGAAGGTTTTGGCGTAAGACAATTTTGAATTACCAGAACCTTCGGGACGTTTCATAAGAAAAGGAAAACCCCATGTCTGCAATTGCAGGTATCGCCCGCGCAGGGCAAACGGAACAGGTTAGCCGAATGCTCGACCGCCTTTCACATCGCGGAAGGCGCTGGCGTGAAATTCGAGAAGTGGAAGGCGCGACCCTCGGCGCGCTCGGCTCGAAGATTCAACAAGCCGACTTGAAGGAATTACCAAATGGAATGGTCCGCGACCGGGCAAGCGCGGGACACTTCGCCCATGCTCAGGCGCAAAATGGGGGCTTTGAACTTCAACGCGACAGGCTGGGAGTTCGCCCGCTATATTATGGCTGGACAAACGACGGCGCGTTTTGTTTCGCATCCGAAGTAAAGGGCTTGCTGGCTGTAACCCGCGACGTTCACGAAATGCCGCCCGGATATTCCTTTGACGGAAAGGAATTGAAGAAGCAAGCCGGGATCACGTTGCAGCCTGAGTTGAACGAGTCCGCCGAAACGATTGCCCGCGAACTGCGCAAGCGACTCGAATCTTCGGTGCAAGGACGGATTGGAAACGGCGATGTCGGTTCGTGGCTTTCGGGTGGACTGGACTCAAGTGTGATGGTGGCTCTGGCGCGCCCGCACGTGAATAAACTCCACACCTTTGCTGCGGGCATGGCGGGCGCTCCCGATTTGGAATTTGCCTGCGTTGCCGCCGACTTTCTCCAGACCGAACATCACGAACGCGTGGTCCAGCCCGAAGAGATGTTCGCCGCCCTCGGCGACGTGATCTACGCTCTTGAATCCTTCGACGCGTGGCTGATCCGCTCCAGCGTGATGAATTATCTGGTTGCCCAAACCGCCGCAGATTATGTCCCAGCCGTGTTTTCGGGCGAAGGCGGCGATGAATTATTCGCAGGCTATGATTATCTCAAATCGCTTGCCCCCGCCGAACTGCCGTCTGAGTTGATCGACATCACCAACCGCCTGCACAACACCGCCCTCCAGCGCGTTGACCGCTGCTCGTCCGCGTTTGGCACAGTGGCGCATGTCGGCTTTTTGGATGACGGCGTGGTGGATTACGCCCTGCAAATTCCCGCGAGCCTGAAACTCCGCGACGGCATGGAAAAATGGATTCTGCGCAAAGCAATGGAAGGCACATTGCCCGACTCCGTCCTCTGGCGACCCAAAGCCAAGTTCTGGCAGGGCGCGGGCGTGGAAGATTTCCTGGCGCGGCACGCCGAGGAAAAAATCAGCGATGCCGATTTCAAGCGAGAAAGAAACCTTCCGAACGGGGTTCTGGTGAACACGAAAGAGGAATTGTTCTACTACCGAATTTTCCGCGAACGCTTCGGCGATTTCGACGATCTCGCATGGATGGGGCGCACCAAAGGCTCGCCGATGGCATAGGGATAAATACAATTTGTAAACGCGATGGGTATAATCAGCCCGACATGTTCAAAAAACTTCTTGTATTCTCCATCCCCGTGGCAATTGCCGCTGTGGGACTTTACCTGTACTATACCTATGGAAAAAGCGCCGGGCGGACCGCGCAGGTGGTGAATTGGTTCCGCGACCCATCCTCCCGCCCGGAGTTGATGATGACCACCGGGGCAAGTTGCGACAACGCGCCGTTTATTTTTCCAACCAACGGGCTGATCGGTTTCATCTGGGATGATTCCTTCCGCCCCGGTCATCGTCATGCGGGGTTGGATATTTTCGCCGGGACGGATGTGGGCGTCACGCCGGTAGTGGCGGCATATTCGGGCTACCTCACCCGCGAGGCGGATTGGAAATCCACGGTCATTATTCGCGTGCCGGAGGATCCGCTCCAACCCGACAGGCAGATTTGGGTTTACTACACCCACATGGCTGACCCGCAGGGGAATTCCTTCGTCTCGGATGAATTTCCGCTGGGAACTTCGGAAGCGTATGTGGAGGCTGGCACCTTCCTCGGTTATCAGGGAAATTATTCGGGCGACCCCGGCAACCCTGTCGGCGTGCATTTGCATATTTCGATTGTCAAAGATGACGGCTTCGGCAGGTTCAAGAACGAACTCGAAATCGAAAACACCTACGACCCCACGCTGTATTTTGGGATGCC
>CAILWD010000209.1 GCA_903837815.1 uncultured Chloroflexota bacterium
CCAATGTGGAGCGTTTGCTCGATGCTTTGATGGAGCAGCATTTTCAAACGCTGGAAAAAGTCTGCAATGCAGTCGGCGATGTGGTTGATATTTTGCGTTTTGGCGATGACCTCGGCACCGATCAGGGTCCATTTATGGCACCCAAGACCTACCAAAAACTTTTCAAGCCGCGCCATTCCCAGTTGACTGAATACGTCCACAAGCATAGCAAGATGAAAACCTTCCTGCACTCCTGCGGCTCCATTTACAAGTTGCTGCCTGACCTGATCGAAGCCGGGTACGACGTGATCAACCCGGTGCAAATCACCTCCCGCAATATGGACCCGGCTGTGCTCAAAAAAGAATTCGGCAAGGACATCACCTTCTGGGGCGGTGGAGCCGATACACGCCACATCCTGAATCGCGGCACACCCGAAGCGGTTAAGGAACATACGCGCCGCAATATCGAAACCCTGTCGCCCGGTGGCGGGTTCGTGTTCAACACGGTCCACAACATCCTGCCCGATGTATCGCCCGAAAACATCGTTGCCATGTTCGAAGCGGTTGACGAATACCGCTAACCCGAGGAGAAAACCATGACTGAAAATCTTACCAACCTTTACAACTGTATTCTGGAAGGCAACGTGGACGGTGTGGGGCAAAACGTGCAAGCCGCTCTGGACGAAGGAATCGAACCCGGTGAAATCCTGTCCAAAGGCATGATCGCCGCCATGCAGGAAGTGGGGCGCCTCTACGAAGAAGGCGAATGTTTTGTGCCTGAAATGCTTGTCGCCGCGCGCGCCATGCAGGCGGGACTGGCGCTCTTGAAACCTCATCTGCTGAAAACAAATGTCCAGGCGATGGGCAAGGTGGCGGTCGGTACGGTCAAAGGCGACTTACACGATATTGGCAAAAATCTGGTGGGATTGATGCTCGAAGGCGCTGGCTTCGAGGTGATCAACCTGGGGGTGGATGTTACCCCGGAAACCTTTGTCAATGCTGTCAAGACCGATGCCCCCGATATCATCGCCATGTCGGCGCTGTTGACAACCACCATGCCCTCGATGGAAGCCACAATTGCCGCCCTCGAAACTGCCGGCGTGCGAAAGCAAGTCAAGGTGATGATTGGCGGCGCACCGGTGACGGAAGAATACGCTCGCAAAATCGGCGCCGATGGCTTTGCGGATGATGCCAGCCGTGCTGTTGCGGTGGCGCGCAGTTTGATGACATCGTAGCCCGATGAAAAGGAATTCAATGACATGAAGCGAATCCTGTGCTACGGAGACTCGAACACTTGGGGATATGACCCCATCACCTTGAATCGCTTTGACGAGAATACGCGTTGGACAAGGGTTCTGGGCAAAGCTTTGGGCAGCGGTTACGAGATCATTGAAGAAGGTCTGAACGGACGCACCACAGTCTGGGAGGATCCCATCGAAGGCTACAAAAACGGGATGACCTACCTGATTCCCTGCCTGGAGACTCATCGTCCGCTTGATTTGGTGACTCTCATGCTTGGCACAAACGACCTCAAGAAGCGGTTCAACCTTTCTGCTTTTGATATTACGGAAGGAGTGAGGGTTCTGGTCAACATTATCCAGAAGAGCAATGCGGGAATCAATGGTCATGCGCCGCAGTTGCTTTTGATGGCTCCTCCACCCACAACAACACTCACAGATCGG
>CAILWD010000210.1 GCA_903837815.1 uncultured Chloroflexota bacterium
CAAGACCTGGTGGAAAATGCGCTGATAAGCATTAACCGTCACGACGTCGAACTTTACCTTTATGATATGGGAAATCCCCAAAAGCCGCAATTTCTGGCATTTTCCCCCTCGTTTTCTGGCCTGCAATCGTTGCCGGCTGCCGGAGCGCCCGATCCGGCGGCATTGCAAACCGGCACATACCAAACAGTGAATCTTCAAATGGGCGGCCATGATTGGCTGGTCGTGACTCGCCCAGGACCCTCATATGGAGGATGGGGCATCGACTGGGTATCCTGGATCAGCCTATTGGCAGGTTTCCTGCTTGCGGGCATCTTCCTGGCGTATGTGGCTCATCGACAAAAGGCCGAAGCCAGCCTGGCTCATTCAGAGGCGGAATTTCGCGCGCTTTCAGATTATGCCCTAACCGGCATTCTGCGCATTGACCTTAAGGGCGGGGTTCAATATGCCAATGAAGCGCTGGCATGGCTGCTTGGATTCAGTGTTCCCGAAGATACACTGGGCAAGGATTTTCGCTCCCACATTTGCAACCCGCTGGAATTCGAACAAATACAACAAATACTGTTAAACACAAAGCGGATTCGGTATCGCGAGATCGAGGTCGCAACGGTATCTGGCGAGCGTCGCGATGTCCTATTTTCCGCCTCCCTTCATGGCGACATCATCAGCGCGACATTGGTCGACCTGACCGACCGTATCCGCGCCGGCAAAGAGTTTCAACAACTCTCCCGCATCGTGTCGCAAACAGCAGATATGGTCTTTATCACCGGCATCAATGGCGTGATCGAATACGTTAATCCGTCGTTTGAGCGTTTGACCGGCTACAGCAGCCAGGAAGTTCTGGGCAAAACGCCGCGCATCACCAAGTCTGGTCAGCACGGCCAGGAATTTTACAAAGACCTCTGGCAGACCATTCTACGCGGAGACGTTTACCAGCGCGAATTCGTCAACCGCAGGAAGGATGGCGAGTTATATTACGAGTCGCAAACCATCACTTCCCTCCGCGATGCGGAAGGAAAAATCACTCATTTTGTTGCCACCGGCAAAGACATCACCGAGCGCAAGAAGATTGAAGAAGCCCTGAACGAGACGAGGCAGTTGTTCCACCTTTTGGTGGAAAGCCTGCCCCAAAGCGTTTATGTCAAGGATATCGAAGGACGGTTTGTCTTTGCCAATTCGCGTTATTCCGGCGCGGAAGGCAGAACTTTGGAAGACCTTGTGGGAAAAACGGATTTCGATCTTTATCCCCCGCAATTGGCTGAGAAATATCGCAAGAACGATCTCCACGTGATCGAAACCGGTTTGCCCATTGAACTGGTTGAGGAACATGCTGTTGTCGGGAAAGAGGAAAGTATCTTTGTACAGGCGATCAAGTCTCCGTTTTATAATTCCAGCGGACAGATCGCCGGCACATTGGGAATTTTCTGGGATATTACCGAACGCAGAGCCGCAGAAGAGCTTCAACGCCAACAACGGGAATCGCTGGAATACCACTTTCATCTGATTGAAATCCTGACCTCGATCTCCACCCGCTTTATCAACCTGCCCGTCCACCAGATTAGCGCCGAAATAGACAGGGCGCTGAAACAACTGGGCGAGTTCGAAAAGGTGGACCGTTGCTACGTCTTCCAGTTCGAGAGCGACGGCATTAACATGAACAATACTCACGAGTGGTGCGCGCCGGGGGTGGAACCTCAAATCGAGGCTCTGCAGGGCATTCCAATCGACAACTTCCCGTGGTGGATGGAAAAAATGAAGCGCGGACACGAGGTTTACATCCCTCTCGTCTCCGAATTGCCGCCCGAAGCGCAGATATTGCGCGAAGCGTTGGAGCCGCAGGGCATTCAATCGTTGCTGGCGGTCCCGCTAATTTCCAACAATGCCCTGATCGGCTTTGTTGGCTTCGACGCAGTGTCCCAACCCCGCATCTGGGACGAAGACTGCATCCTGCTGCTCAAAATGATGGGCGATATCGTCTCGAACGCCCTGACTCGCAAGACAAACGAAGAAGCGGTGCAGTTAATCGAGAAACGCAACCGCGTCCTGATCGAAAACGCGCCTGACGGCATTGCCATGCTCGATCTGGCCGGACGATTTGTTCTCAACAGCCCTTCGGGGGCGCGTATGTTTGGCTACGAACCGCAAGAACTGCTTGGCAGATCAGCCATGGAACTGATGCACCCCGACGACCGCCATCTTATATCAGAAATTCGAGAAGTATTCACGGAAACGCCCTCTGCAATTATCAGCCGCGCCTACCGCGTCCCTCACAAAGACGGCTCCTACCGCTGGATCGAGTCCACCTTCGCCAACATGTTTAACCAGCCGGGAATCAATGCGCTGGTGGTTAACTTCCGCGATATCACCGAACAAAAACACGCCTACGAACTGTTGCAAAAAAGCCAGGCAAGCCTCGAATCTGCCCAGTCTATTGCGCGCCTCGGCAGTTGGGAGTTGAATTCTGAGAGCGGGACGGGTTTATTCTGGTCGAAGGAGATGTATCGCCTTTTCGGCCGCGACCCATTGCAGGGGGCGCCCAGCGTGAAAGAATTCATGCAAACGGTGTATCCCGACGACCGCAAGCCCCTCCTGGTTGCTCAAAGGCGTGCCGCCGAAGGGAATACACCAGTTAGCGTGGAGTACCGCGCTTTTCTCCCAGACCACGAAATGCGCTATTTCAGAGCCAATATGCAGACTGTGAAAGACGAACAGGGGAATAGCCGCCTTTCCGGTACCGTCCTGGACGTCACCGAAAGCCGCCTGATGGAGCTTGAGATCCAGGAACGGGTCAAAGAATTGACCTGCCTCTTCAACGTCAGCCGCATCTTGAGCATTCGTCAGGAGATCGTAAAAACTGTCTGTAATAAGATTGTTGCCTCCATCGTTCCGGCAATGAAATTTCCGAGCCTCGCCATTCCATCGCTTGTGCTGGATGACGCACATTACACCATCGATGGGTTTACCGAAAACCTGACTCACGGATTCTGCGCGAAGATCGGGGTCAACGGCCAGGTTCGCGGACAACTCTGCGTCTTCTATACCGCCGTCGGCGTTTTAATCATGCCCGAAGAGCAGGATATGCTGGATAACATTGCCCGCATGTTGGGACTGTGGCTCGAACAGCGCGAAGCCGAAGCTGCCGTGAGTGTTGCCCAGCGCGAACTCGAAGAACTCAATCGCGACCTGGAAATACGAGTCGAAGAGCGCACAGCCGAATTGAGCCGCCGTGAAGCCATCTACCGCGCCTTGTTCGAAAACTCCAACGACGGCATTTTCCTGATCTCCCCCGCCGGGGACGAACTGGGAGCCAACCAGCAGGCGCTTAGAATGTTAGGTTATACCCTCGAAGAGTATATTGAATTGACCCGCAACAATCGTAACGCAATTGCCTCTCCGGAACAACACGCTGATGCCAACGCGCGCTTTGCCGCCGCCCTGCGCGGCGAGTTTATACCGCTCTACGAGCGTACTTTCATCGACAAAAAGGGTAAAATGGTGGAAGTGGAAATCAACCTCTCGCCGGTGCGAGACCAGTCGGGTAAAGTCATTATGGTGCAAAGCGTGGCGCGCGACATTACCGAACGTAAAAAAGCCCGGGAGGCCCTGCGTGAAAGCCGCGACAAACTCAGCGCCGTCAATGCCGACCTGGAAAAAGCTTCGCGCATGAAAGATGAATTCCTCGCCAGCATGAGCCATGAATTGCGCACCCCCCTCACGGGCATCCTGGGGCTTTCCGAGGTTTTGCAATTACAGACCTTCGGCTCTTTGAACGAAAAACAATCCAAAGCGGTGAAAAACATCGAAACCAGCGGACGGCACCTGCTCGAGTTGATCAACGACATCCTGGATCTTTCCAAGATCGAAGCCGGCAAACTGGACCTGCATTTCGAGCCCTGTTCGGCATCCGACATTTGCCAGGCAAGTTTGCAACTGGTAAAGGGGATGGCGAATCAAAAGAAACAGAATATCGAGTTCAGCATGAACCCGGCCTTGCTCTCTGTACGGGTCGATGTGCGCCGCATGAAACAAATGCTTGTTAACCTGCTTGGTAACGCCATCAAATTCACGCCTGAAGGCGGGATGCTGGGATTGGAAGTACAAGCCCGGGAAGAAGATAAGACGGTGTGTTTTACCATTTGGGACAGGGGAATTGGCATCAAACCCGAAGCAATGGAGAAGCTCTTCAAGCCGTTTACCCAGCTCGACAGCAGCCTGGCGCGCCAGTATTCCGGTACCGGCCTGGGGCTTTCATTGGTGCAACGCATGGCTGAACTTCACGGCGGCGGCATCAAAGTGGAAAGCGTGCCCGGTGAAGGCAGCCGCTTTACCATCACCCTGCCGTGGTCGCCGGAAGATACGCGGCCAGCCCAGGTTTCAAAGGAACGCGGCGTCATTTCGCTGAAAAGCGTCATGGTTGTCGAAGACAATGAACTGGACGCGGAGCACGCTGTACGTTACCTCAAAGAAATGGGCATTGCACACATTACCCAGTCTGTCCTTCTCGGCGCAGTGCAAAGAATTGCCCTGCTGCAACCCAACGTCATCCTGCTCGATTTGAACATGCCTGACGGTTCCGGGCTGGAACTTCTGACACAACTTAAAGCAGACGAGCGCACCCGCAACATAGCAGTCACTGTAGTTTCAGTGGAAGAGAGACAGGCTGAAGCCACAAAACTCGGCGCCGCCGGTTATCTGGTGAAGCCTTATACCCGCAAGGAATTGCATACGGAATTGGAGAAAGCCGTCGCTTCCACACGCCAGGCGATCGATCAAAAGGAAAATATGGCTGGGAAGGGGAAATCCGCTCCAGTGGTCATGATCGCCGATGACAATGAACTAATTCTCGACCTGGTTTCGGATTTTCTGGAAGCGAATGGCTATCATGTTATCGCCACCCGCAGCGGGGTCGAGTTGCTTGAACGTGTCAGCGAGTCTCGTCCGGACCTCATGCTGATCGACGTCCAAATGCCCGTCATGGATGGCATGGAAGCCATGAGACGGCTGCGAGCACACGAGGACCCGGCAATTGCATCCACCCCGATCATTGCCGTCACCGCCCTGGCCATGTCTGGCGACCGCGAAAAGTGCATGGAGGCTGGCGCAA
>CAILWD010000211.1 GCA_903837815.1 uncultured Chloroflexota bacterium
CAAGCGCGCCAGAGCGTGTTGGCGTGAACAAGGCGCTCTGGCGATCGCTAAAGCGCGGGCCGCTTGGCTCAGTGGACAATGGAATATTTTGGCTTACAATCGCACCGCTTTGTCAATGGTTGCCTAAGAACTTTTGAACGCTGCCCCACCGGGTGGTTTCATCAAACCCACATTGGGAGCCAAGCGGTTGAGCGCTTCCTGACGGGCGCGGCAGCCGCAATCCAAACCGGTCAGCCGCGAGTAAAACGAAGCGAAGAAATCCAATCCGGTTATATGAATCATGTCGGCGACGCTGTCGCCGAGCGGTCTGCCTGCATTCGCGCCAGTACGCAAGCGCAGTCCGGAACAGATGTGTCTTTCTTCAAACTGGATTCGTAATTTATTCATGAGGCTCCTTTTACTAATTCGTCACTCACATAGCGCAGATAGCGTATAAAAAGGCTGCTGGTGTTCCTGCAGGAATATGATTTCGCGCACAAGTGAGGACAGCAAGGGATAATTCTTGGAATACATCTCGAAAATAGCAGATTCAATAATCGCAGCCCGGTGCGCGGAAGATGCAAGCAACATCTCGCCGGGCTGGCAGATAAAGCCAGCTTCCACCAGATTGGCGTACAACAGCAAGGCGAACTCCCGATTACGACGGGTACGCGGCGCCTTGTACCATTCAATTAATCGCAAATGATATTTGCTTAGCCAGCGCTCATGGATCGCCAATCCGAAGAAAAGCGCCATTTTGGCAGAGTGGGAACTAGGCAGAGGATGAATCAGCGTCTCTCGGAACCATTCGCGGTCCAGCCCTGAGATTTGACACAAACTCAAAATCTCATTTGCCACCCGCTTAGCCCGCAGAGAGGATAACCTGGATGCCCACAGGCGAAAGGCAAGCAGTTTTTCTCTGTTGACAAAACGATAGTCCGTCGGTTGTAACTCTACTGCCCAGATGACCAGTGCGGATCCCAAATCTTCGGTGGCATCAAGACGATTTGTCAGGGTTTTCATCGGCTCTCTCTCTTTGTAGATTTGGCAACGCTTCAATCTTACCCAGCCAACGTGACGAATTCGTGACAATGGAGACGCTCATTTCCTCGAAGGCAGATTATCGCCTGCCAGATGTAAGTGGGTTTTCAGATTCTGTCACTCGTCCATCTTCAATGCGCAGGTGACGCCAGTCTCCGGATGCCCAGACCCCTTGGCGCACCCGCTCCTCGGCTTGGAGCAAAGCCGCATAGCGGCTGGATTTGCGTCGTTTTAATTTCAAGGGGACGCCATCCTCGGCAATCCGTCCGTTCTCTATCACGAGCACGCGGGGAAAATCAAGGGTTTCCCCAACGTCATGAGTGACGCACAACAAGGTGGCGTCCTTCCAGTAATCGCGCGCTTTGCGCAAGAGCCTCCGTCGCTGGTCGCGGTCCAACCCACGAAAAGGCTCGTCAAGCAAAACCAGACGCACTTCCGACCGATTCATGGCGCGTGCAAGACGGACACGCTGACCTTCTCCCCCTGAAACCAACCCCCCCCCTTCGCCAAGACGAGTCTGGAGACCGTTCTCCATCCGCTCCATCAGGCGAAACAGGTCGGCGCCTTTGAGCGAAACGATATGCCCATTATCGGTTAAATTGGAATTCCCATAGTTAAGGTTTTCAAGCAGAGTGCGGTTCCATAACTGAACGGCGGGGTCCACCCAGGCTGTGTGCCGGCGAAGATTAATCAGGCTTTTGCCTCCCAAAGGCAGATTATCTATGCGGCATTCTCCCGCCGCAGGCACATGCCAGCCCAGCAATATCCCAACCAGCGATGATTTTCCCGCGCCAGATGGTCCGACCACCGCAAGGTGTTCGCCCGGCGCGACACGCAGGTCAATCCCTTGCAGGATAGCATGACCACCCGCCACCACATCCACATGATTCATTTCGATTGAAATTCCCAGCCCGACCGGCTCGGTTGGGCACAATGCTTTTTCAGCAGTTTCCCCATCCTCCTCTTCCGGCGCATCAAGCGGTTCCAGAACACGCAGCAAACTGTTGCGCACCAGCGGGTATTGTTGGATAAATCCCACAATCGCCTGCCCATGCACTGGCAGGTTCAGTGTCCAGTAAAAAAGCAGCAGTCCCCCGTTCGCTGGTCCACCACCTCGAACATAGTCAAATCCCACCCAGGCTGAAAATATCACATACAAAAGGGCAGATACAGCCTGCACTCCCAGCCCGGCGCGCAACATTTCAGAGTTTGCACGTGTCCATTCGGTCAACAGCCCCTCATGTTCCCGTCGGAAGGCGCGTTCTGCCGCATGTGTGCGAAGGGGAATAAGTCCTTGAAGGGCATCGAGATAGAAACGACTGAGCGCCCCGGCGTGGGTTCGCACGCGCAGATCGCCCTCCTCAAGAAAGGAACGGGCTCCCCAACCCAGGGCAGAAAATACAGCAACTGC
>CAILWD010000212.1 GCA_903837815.1 uncultured Chloroflexota bacterium
GCCATGCCCTGCCGTTCACCACCAAGCCGTTGCAGGGACCTGGCGTTCAGTACGGCGGCGAGATGAAATACGCGCTCAAAATGGCGGAGGTCATCGGCGACCCGAAGGAAGTGCTGACCATCGCCCTGTCGCCCGTCAGCCCGTTGACCATCCCCGACCACGAAGCGGAGGCAATGATCGAGATTGCCAAGTCAGGCGTGGCGTTTGGGGCGCTCCCCTGCCCGACGGCTGGCGCAACGTCCCCGATGACCATCAGCGGCTCGATTGCCCAACAAAACGCGGAGACTCTCGCGGTGGTGGTTCTGACTCAACTGGTCAAACCTGGCTTGCCCATCATCTACTGCGGACGTCTGGCGATGATGGAGCCGCGCACGGGGATTTCCGTTTGGGGCGGCGTGGAGTTGGCGATTGCTTCGGCTGGGACAGTCCAACTTGGACATTATTACGGCTTCCCCGTCAACGTGTACGGGTTCTCGACCAACTCGCATACACTCGATGTCCAAAACGGATTCGAGCGCGGATTGAACGCGGCGATTCCTGCGTTGGCTGGCGCGGACGAACTCTCTGGCATTGGCGAAATGGAAGCAGGCGTGATGGGTTCGTACGCCCAGATGGTTTTGGACAACGAACTGGCGTTGAGCGTCCTGCGCTTGCGGCGCGGATTCTCGGCAGACGAAGAAGTGCTGGCTGTGGATGTCATCGGCAAAATCATGGACGGCTCGCGGAATTTCCTCGGTCAAAAGCATACGATGAAATATCTCAAGGCAGGCGAAGTGCAGTTGACGAAGATGACCGAGCGCAATTCGTGGGAGAATTGGGAACGCGGCGGCATGAAGAGTCTCGCAGATCGCGCCATCGACGAAGCGGAGCGGATTCTGCGCGAACATCAAGTCCCGCCGCTGGAACCGCAGCAGGAGAAAGAGTTGGACGCGATTATGGCGGCGGCGGAGAAGGAATTGGTAAAGGCGAGAAGGTAGAAAGGTAAACGGGTAAACAAGTAGACAGGTAAATTACGTGTGTACTTGTATACCTGTCTACTTCAATAAGGAGAACCATGCTCAAACAAGCACATGCAATTTCGGAAGAGATTATCGAGTGGCGGCGCGATTTTCACATGCACCCCGAACTTGGGTTCGAGGTCCAGCGCACGGCGGGAATCGTCGCCGCAGCGTTGGAGAAGCTGGGATACAGAGTCAGGACCGGGGTCGGCAAGACAGGCGTTGTCGCGGACATCGGCGAAGGCGGAAAGATGGTCGCCATCCGCGCGGACATGGATGCGCTTCCGCTCCAGGAGTTGAACGAGGTTGAGTTCAAGTCTCAAATCGATGGCAGGATGCACGCCTGCGGTCACGACTCACATACGGCGATGGCTTTGGGTGCGGCGCAGATTTTGGCGCAGGAAAAGTTCGAGGGGCGAATCCGCTTTTTGTTCCAGCCCAGTGAAGAGGCGGCGGATGAAGAAGGCAAGAGCGGCGCAATGCGAATGGTGGAAGACGGCGCGATGGACGGCGTGGACTATGTCATCGCGCAGCACATCGACCCGACCGAAGCCGTCGGGACGATCAGCATCGAAGCAGGAGCCGCCTCGGGCGGAGTCGATTCGTGGTTCGCGGTCATCGAAGGCAAGGGCGGGCATGGGGCGCATCCGCACACAACCATCGACCCGTTCTACCTGCTGGCGCATGTGATCTTGGCGTTGAACGCCATCCCCTCCCGCAGACTCGACCCGTTCGCGCCCGCTGTGGTCAGCATTGGCTCGGTCAACGGCGGGTTTACGGAAAACGTCATCCCGCAAAATTTGAAAATTACTGGAACCCTGCGGTATACTGACGTGGCTGTCCAGAAGCAGATTCACGCGGAGATCACGCGCGCATTCGAAGTGGCGAAGGCGTTGGGCGGCAGTTATCAACTCAAGTTCGAGATCGGTTCCCTGCCCATGATCAACGATGAGCTGGTCTCGGCTGAAATCGAGAAGGTCGGCGCGGAATTGATTGGGCGCGAAAATCTGACGCCATCCGTCAAAAGCCTCGGCGCGGAAGATTTTGGCTCGTTCATGGAAAAAGCGCCTGGCGCAATGTTCACGCTGGGAGTGCGGAAGAAAGGTCACGAAGATTATCTTTTGCATCACCCTCAATTCGATCTGGATGAAAGCGCCCTGCATATCGGGACGGCAATGCTGGTGGAGTCGGCGTTGAAGTTGTTGAAAAAATAACGTCATTGCAAGGCGACGCTCTTTCGCCAACACTGAGAAGATTGCTTCGGGCTGACGCCTTCGCAATGACGCACATACAAATATTTGGAGGAACCAATGCATACGATTTTGAAATCAGACAAGAAAGAAGTCGTCATCGGCATCGACAAGCCCTTTGTCATCATCGGTGAGAAGATCAACCCCACGGGTTTGAAGAAATTGGGACAGGCGCTGGTTGACAAGAACATGGATTACGTCAAACAACTGGCGCAACGTCAGGTCGCCTGGGGCGCGGATGTGCTGGATATCAACGTCGGTCATCCGCAAGTGGATGAAGTGGCGATGATTCCAATGGTGGTCGAAGCCGTCAAGTCGGTGACGGATGTGCCGCTATGCATCGACTCGAACGACCCGAAGATTCTCGAAGCGGGACTCAACGCCGCGCCTGGCAAGCCGCTGGTGAACTCGGTCAACGGCGAGGAAAAGCAGTTGAGCGCCGTCCTGCCCATCGTCAGGGCAAGGGGCGCGGCGGTCATCGGTTTGACCATCGGCGAGGAAGGCATTCCGAAAACGGCGGAAGAGCGCGTGGCGGTGGCGAAAAAAATCTTCGAGCGCTGTGCCAAAATCGGCATTCCGATGGAAGACATCGTCATCGACCCGCTGGTGATGACCGTTGGTCACGACAGCGGCGCGGCGCTGGTGACGTTGAAGACCATCGAAATTTTGGTGAAGAATTTCGGCGTCAACATTAACCTCGGCGCAAGCAACGTTTCGTTCGGTCTGCCCGACCGCCATTCGGTCAACAGCGCCTTCCTTTCGCTGGCGATGCAGATGGGCGCGACCTGCTCCATCACCGACCCCATCAAACTGGGCAGCACGATTCGCGGCACCGACCTGCTTTTGGGACGCGATGCGAATTCCATGCGCTACCTCAAATATTTCCGCGCGACGGATAAACTCCGCGTGGCAGAGGCAGAAGCGGCGGCGGCGGCGAAGGCGTAGTCAAGGTAGACAGGTAGACAGGTAAACAGGTAAGTTGCACAGGAGGCGGTAATAAACCGTCTCCTGTTGTTTTCTTAATAGGGAGGAGTTCTGTGATGAAAAAGACTTTATTGGTACTTGCTGTTTTCCTCTCCGCCTGCGCTGCGCCAACCTCGCCTCCCGCAAATCCCCCCTTCCCCTCTTCGACACAAACCGCAACAGCAACAGCGTCATCAACGCCTGTCTTCACGCCGACTGCCACCTTCACACCAATCCCAACCGCGACGCCTGTTCCGCACCCAATGAGCATCGTTGCCATGCGGGCGGGAGATTACCCAGGCAGTGAGATCACCATCGTCAAGGAGTTGGATAAAGGGTTGAATTATCGCCGCTATTACGCCTATTATCTTTCAGAGGGATTGAAAATCTACGCCCTGTTGACCATCCCCGAAAGCGAGATGCCCGAAGGCGGATTCCCCGCCATCGTCTTCAATCACGGATATATTCCGCCCGATGTCTACCGCACCACCGAAAGATACATCGCCTACGTGGACGAACTCGCGAAGGCTGGCTATGTTGTCTTTCGCATCGATTATCGCGGACACGATGCGTCCGAAGGCGAAGCAACAGGCGCGTATGGCAGCCCTGGCTATCAAGTCGATGTGTTGAACGCGGTTGCCTCGATCAAGCAACTGCCCGAAGTGAATCCAGAAAAGATCGGCATGTGGGGACATTCGATGGGCGGATACCTGACCCTGCGAACAATGGTGATTTCAAAGGATGTGAAAGTGGGGGTGATCTGGGCGGGAGTAGTGGCTTCATACCCCGACATGCTTTACAACTGGCGGCGGACTGGCTCGTTCACCCCCTCGCCCAGTTCGCGCGGAGTGGGCTGGCGCACTGCCTGGATGGAGGACTTCGGCACCCCCGAAGATAATCCCGTTTTCTGGGATTCGGTTTCGGCGACATCCTACCTCAGCGATCTATCGGGACCTTTGGAACTACATCACGGGTCCGAGGATGAAGATGTCCCGCTGGCTTTTTCTGTCCGCCTTGCAGAGCTGGCGCGGGAGGCTGGTCAAACCGCCGATTTGTACACCTACGACGGCGACAACCACAATATTTCGGCGAACTTCTCAACCGCCATGCAGCAGACAATCACGTTCTTTGACACATACTTGAAGTGATTTACTTCAATGCCAGTTTCAATTGGCGGATGTGCTCGGGTGTCGTGCCGCAACAGCCGCCCACGATTTTCACATCCCAATGGGCGGCGTGTTCGCAATAATTTTTGGGATCTTCGGAATCGGTGTTGATCCAGCCGACTTCATCGTCAGCGTAGCCTATATTGCCGTAGGCGATTAACGGGAAGGCCGCGCCACAGGCTTGTCGCAATTCGGCAAGCGGCTTGACGAGGTCGGCGGTTGGTCCGCAGTTGACGCCGAGGGCAGAGACATCCAACGGAAGCAGTTGATTCGCCGCTTCGGTCAGCGTTTCCCCCGAAAGGATTCGCCCCTCGCGGTTGCAGACAAAACTGACTACAAGGGGTAAACCCGTAGCAACCGCCAACTTCGCCATGACAGCGGCTTCCCTAATCGTGTTGATGGTCTCGATTAGAATCAAATCCACGCCGCACTGGGCGAGATGGTCGATCCGCTCGGCGTGTTCGGCGCGAAGTTCTTCATCAGATGGGACAAGGTCGGGGCGATAGCAATCTTCAAGGGTTGAGATAGAACCTGCAATGAATTTGGATGCCTCGGACTTGGAGTTGATAATTGCGCCTCGAGCTATCGTCACCGCGCGGCTGGTGAGTTCGAGGGCGCGGGAAGCGTTTCCACTGGGGGCAAGGGCGCGGCGGTGCGTGCGGAAGGTATTTGTAGTAATAATATCCGCGCCGGCACGAAGATAATCCTCATGGATTTGCTGGAGGATTTTCGAGTCACGGTCGGTCAACAACGCATTGGCAGACCAAAGCGGAAGTCCGGTATCCACGCCGCGGCGGTTGAGTTCCGTTCCAGTGGCGCCGTCGAGGATCAATTTGGAAGGTTGGGAAAGTAAGTTTAAGAAAGTCATCGGTTATGGGTATCCTGGCGACCTGATAGTTTGGAAAAAAGATAGTGATCGGATAAAGGTGTTTTACCACAAACGGGTTCACCCGGAGTATCCAATGTCAATCACGAGGCCTATCGTACCTGGATTCAGCGAATTTGTGAACTGCGTCGAAAACAATCGGGCGTTCTACTTTGCATTATTTTGGTCAAGTCAATTTTGGGGGAAGTTGTCACACGTTGCCACCTTCAACAAAATCCGCCATATATGGCTGTTTCGCTTGCGGCATATCCGCATATATCCATGCGGGCAAATCGTGTATAATCCCCGTCACGCCCCAGTAGCTCAATGGATAGAGCGCCTGACTTCGGAAAAGCAAGTCACACGGTTTCACACTTGCGGCACATGCGGGATATTCAACAAGCGCAAGCCCTATATATGGCAGTAAGTTTTTATTCGACATAAGCGGACTTGAAAGAGTCCGCCGCTCTATTTTTACGCCCCGCGCCCCATGTAAGGCACATGCAACAGGCTTGCCGCCTTGCGTTTCGCTTCTTCGGGTCGGCGGTCATATCGGGCGGTAGTGGTAACGCTTGAATGCCCCTCCATTTTTGAAACGGTTGTAATATCCGCGCCCGCGTCAAGCAGATCACTTACAAAAGTTCGGCGCATGTCATGGGGTGAAAAGGACTTGACGCCCGATTCATTCGCCCGCTTTGCCAGCATGTTATAAACCGTCTTCGGGGTCATGTTCTTGTAATTCACAATACGCCCCGACTTATTGACAGCTACAAACAACGCGCCAAGGTCAGCCCCGCGAACGGTCAGCCAGTCAGCCAGGGCGCGAGCCGCCCCGCCTGTGATGTATGCCGTCCGTTCTTTGTTGCCTTTGCC
>CAILWD010000213.1 GCA_903837815.1 uncultured Chloroflexota bacterium
CACTCGCTGGTGGCGTGGCTCTTCGGCGCGTTCATCGTCGTCCACGTCTACATGACCACCACGGGCGCAACTCCGCTCGAAGCCATGCGCGCCATGGTGACGGGCTACGAGGAAGTGGAAGAACACGAAGAAAAGGATGAAGGATAAATGATGAAGGATGAATGGAAACCTTCAAACTTTCGAACCTTCAAACCTGCCAACCGTCTTTATCAATAAGGAGCATAAATGACCGCTCAAACAAAACAATCAATCTTCAAACGACCCGAGAAGCCCTACGTGCATCCGTACTTCGGCGGGATCGTGCTGGGAATCGTCCTCTTCCTGGCGCTGCTCTTCACGGGCAACGGACTCGGCTCATCGGGAGCCACCGCCCGCATCGACGCGGCAATCGTGGACGCCTTCTCCCCCTCCCATGTGGATAACAATTCCTATTTATTGAAAATGGCTGGCGGAGACAAGAACCCCTTTGACGACTGGATTCTGCCCGTCTTCTTCGGCGCACTGCTCGGCGGATTCGCTTCGGGCTGGTTCAACGGACGCCTGAAATTCATGACCACCAAGGGACCCAACATCTCCGACCGCACCCGCTGGCTGATGGCATTCCTCGGCGGCGTGCTCTTCCTCTACGGGGCGCGTATGGCTCGCGGCTGCACGTCAGGACAGGCGCTCACGGGCGGCACCACGCTCTCCGCTGGCTCCTGGCTGGTGATGTTCGCCATCTTCGGCGGGGCGTACGGCATGGCATATTTCGTGCGGAAGATGTGGAATTAGCTAGAAATTTAGAGAGTAGATAACTAGAGAATAGTTGCCAATCACTAATCTCCAATCTCTAGTCTCTAGTTTCTAGTCTCTAATAACAGGAGAATTATCATGAACTTTCCAATTTCCACCCTCACAGCCGTCAGCGCTGCCCACCCGTGGACGTATCTGATCTTCGCGTTGATCGGCTTTGCCTTCGGCTTCACGCTTGAAATGTCAGGCTTTGGAGACTCGCGCAAACTCGCCGCCCAGTTCTACTTCACTGAGTTGACCGTGCTCAAGGTCATGTTCACCGCCATCGTCACCGCAATGGTCTTGACCTTCGGCGCTGTCGGACTCGGCATCCTCGACTTCAGCCAGGTCTGGGTCAACACCACCTACATCTGGTCGGGCATCCTCGGCGGACTCATCATGGGCGTCGGCTTCATCATCGGCGGGTTCTGCCCCACCACCTCGCTCGCGTCCGCATCCACAGGCAAGATCGACGGAATGCTCTTCATGTTCGGCGGATTCTTCGGCGCGGCGCTCTTCGCCGAAACTGAACCCCTCTTCACCAACTGGTACAACAACGCGGGCTACTACGGACGCCTGACCCTCGACCAGGTCTTCGGCATCCCTGTCGGAGTGGTGGTCCTGCTGGTCATCATGATGGCGCTCTTCATGTTCTGGGGCGCGGAGCAACTCGAACGCATCTTCGGCAAAAAGGATTTGAGCAAGGAACCGAAAATCCGCGTGTTCGGCGCGGGCGTTTTGTTCGCCGCAGCCGTCGGTGTGATGTTGATCGGCTCCCCCTCGGTGGAGCAAAAATACAGCAAGGTCAAGTTCACCCGCACCGAAACCATCGAACAGTTGAACGCCGATCCCATCGTCAACACCTACACCTACACGGCTGACGAAATGCTCTCGAAGCGGCTGGTTCACATCACCCCCGCCGAAGCCTACAAGGCGAAGTACAACCAGATCATGAATCCCATCTACCTCGATGTGCGCCCCGAAGCGGAATACAACCTGTACCACGTCGAGAACGCGGTCAACGTGCCAGTGGAACGCCTCAGCGAAATCGTCCCGCTCCTGCTGAGCGAACCGCCCGCCAACTCGGTCTTCGTGGTGATGGGCAACGGCGAGGAAACCGCCACCCAAGCCTGGAAGTTCCTCGTCGGCAGCGGCGTGACCAACTCCTACATCCTCGAAGGCGGACTCAACAACTGGATCGCCTTCTTCGGGGCGGAAGAAACCGTCATGCAACCCAACCCGAATGCGGGTGACGACGAACTGGCTTACATCTTCCCCGCGGCTTTGGGCAGTCAGTACGAATCCTGCTCGCCCAGTCCCATCGAATACGAAGAACTCGAATTCGAAGCCAAGATCGTCCTGCAACTCAAGCGGGATAAATCTGGCGGGGGATGCGGGTAAGGCAGTAATCAGTTTTCAGTAACCAGTAAAAAGGAGTCGTCCTGTTTGGGACGGCTCCTTTTGTTAGCCATCTCTCTCCAAAACCGTATCAATTTTATGCTACACTTATTCACAGGAAACATGCAATGACCATTCAGAGCAGTGTTCAAATCGGTGATGTTATTCGCAATGCCGTTGTGTTCAACGTCAAAAACTGGCAAGGTGGCGCGATGAATTCTGATTCTTTAATCCAATCCGTCCAGGACTTTTTCGCCGTCCTCGAAAATCGAAAGATCGATTATGTTCTCGTCGGGGGAATTGCCATTTTGCATTACGTCGAAGGACGAAACACCCAGGATTTGGATTTGCTTATGGCTGTTTCTTCGCTGGAAAAACTGCCCGAACTCAAGATAACCAGTAAAGATGCGTATTTTGTGCGGGCAAACTATAACGAATTACAAATTGATATTTTGCTCACTCAGAACCCGCTTTTCAAGAAAGTCCACAGCGGATACTCAAAAGTACAGAATTTCCTCGACCGCGACATCCCGCTGGCAACGGTGGAGGGTTTGTTATTGCTGAAACTCTACGCCCTGCCCTCTTTATATCGACAGGGAAATTTCGCAAGGGTCGGCATTTACGAGAATGACATCGCAACCCTGCTTCACGATTATCAGCCTGACATGCCCCCATTACTGGACGAGTTATCGAAATACGTGAACGAAACCGATTTTGCGGAAATCAAGGGCGTTGTCTCGGATATTCAAAATCGCATCAAACGCTTCAAAAACGAGTCGCGCTAAAAAGGCAGATTGCCGAAATAAAGGAGTCGTCCTGTTTGGGGCGGCTCTTTTTGGTTTCGTTGTCCCGTTGCAGATAAGGGTCTTGAAAACATCGAACCGTTGCAACACCGTCCCGAAGGTTTCCTCTAAAACTGGTTGTGCCGCTCAAACCTTCGGGACGTTTTCCCTCTTTCGAGAAGATACAAATCCGTGACTGAAAAGGTTTTTAGACCGTCAAACCTCAATTCGACCCCAAGACTTCCGAAGTCTCGTAGACTTCGGAAGTCTTTTTTATGCTATACTTTTTCCATCGTGGGGGAAAGACCGTACCAATCCCCCAAACCCAACCCATTTGTTTTTACGATAGGAGGCTTACTATGACCGTGAAATACAATGTTGTGGAACGTGGAAACCCCGCCAATCGGGAGGCTCCCAAGAAGTTCTATCCGTCCATTGCGTCTACAGGGCGTAGGACCCTGCGCCAGTTGGCGGGGCGCATTTCGGAGATTTCCACTGTGTCGAGTACCGATACAATGGCAGTCCTCGAAGCCATGTTGAAGACCATCCCGCAGGAATTGGCAGAGGGGAACGTGGTGGAATTGGGCGACTTTGGCAATTTCTGGCTGAAAGCCACTTCGGAGGGCGTGGAAACCGCCGATGCCGTCCGCGCCACCCAGATCAACACCCTTTTGCCGCGTTTCAACCCAGGCAAAGAGTTCAAGAAGGCGCTGGCAACCATTGAGTACGAAAAAGGCTCACTGGTCAGCGCCCCGCCCGAAGATTAATCGCCCTACAAACCTCTCAAGGAAGGATTCCAATCCTCCCTTGAGAGGTTTTCAATCCTCCCTTGAGAGGATTCTGATCCTCCCCTGAGAGGTTTTTAATCTCCCCTTGAGCGGATTCAAAACTTCTTACGCGCCTAGCCATGATTCCCTGAGCGATAACAAAGGGTTTCTGGTACAATTTTAGAGGTTCTCACCTAAATCCGTGGTTAAGAAGAGCCAATCAGCAATGGCTTGCAGGGTATTTTGAAAGGAAATTAGGCGGTACGTTTTACCCTAAAGGATGCACATCCAGCAGTGAGTCTGCAATAAAAATATCCGCACTTTTGATAACAGAGAGCAAGAAAAACCATGCCATTCACTTACAAAATAGATACGGACCTGGGGCTGATTTTTTACTCGGGGCTTAATACTAATGGAGCAGAAATGCTTCAAGCAGAAAAAGCCGCAGCCAACGACCCCTCGAGATTGCCGAGTATGAAAATCATCGTTGACCTCTCCAAATCGACTCTGGACATCAGCCTGAACGACATCTACGAGGCTCTCAAAATGAACAGGAACCGTATGGAAAAAGGCAGCGCTTTGGAGGCAACCGCCTTCATTAGTCACAGCAGGTTCATAAAAGCGCTCGGAGATACCTACCGCCTATTGGGAGAAAACATGCCGTTACTATTTGGCATCTTCAACACGTTGCCCGATGCAATCAAATGGCTGGGGCTCTCGGACAAAGAGGCAGAAATTTCCAGGATACAGGAAGAAATCATGAAAGACCTGGAAAAGAAGGCAGCCGTATAAAGAAAAGAGGTCGAGCAAATTTGCCTGACCTCTTTTCTTGCCTGCAAAAACAAAGGAGATTCTTCGTTACGCTCAGAATGACATGGGCATTTTATGTCTTGAAAATCACATCCAGATACTTCTTCAACAAATCGCTGACCATGCCGCGCAGGGGTATTGTCGCCGCCATGCCGTAAACGGGAGCCATCGAGCCTTTTTCTTCGGGGTGCGCCTTGATATGCTCCACCGCTTCGCGCAAATCCGCGAGAAAACGCTCCGCCACGCCGGGCTGTGTGTGACGCAAGGTGACGCACAGGTGGATGCAGGTAGGTTTGTGCAGACCGTTCAGGCTCCATTGCTTGTGAGACATATAATCCAGCGCCTTGTAGATGTTCACCGTCTCGGAGGCAAATGAAACAACGAAAAGCGGATCGCCGAGAACGCGCAACTCGGGGATTTGGTTCACGCCCCGCTTGATGGCTGATGCTGTTTCGAGGATTTTCTTCGTCGCCGCAGTGTACCCGTCCGCGCCGATGGAGGTCAGCGCCGCCCAGCAAGCCGCGCTCAACGCCCCAGGGCGGCTGCCCGCAAAGGTCGGCGAGAAGTACAGTCCGCCGGGCCACTCGGTGCTGGTGTAATATTGAAAGTGCCGCAGTTCCTCTCCGCGATACAAAACCACCGAAGTTCCCTTGGCGGCGTAGCCGTACTTGTGCGTGTCTGCCGACATGGAGGTTACGCCCGGCAGGCGAAAGTCAAACTTCGGCACGGGGTATCCCAGTTTCTCAGCCCACGGCAGGACGAATCCGCCCAGACAGGCATCGGTGTGGAATCCGATTCCGCGCTCACGGGCAAGCTCAGACAACTCTTCGATGGGGTCAATTGCTCCGTGCGGGAAGCTGGGCGCTGACCCGACGATGACCACCGTGTTGCGGTTGACCGCTTTTCGCGCCGCGTTCACGTCTGCACGGAAGGATTCGTCAATGGGAACGTGAACCATCTTGATATTGAAATACTGACTGGCTTTATCGAAAGCGGCGTGCGCGGTGATTGGCACAACCATCTCAGGCTGGGTGATGCCTTTCGTCTCCCGCGCCCAATCGCGATAGGTCTTCATCGCCAGCATGATGCTTTCGGTACCGCCCGATGAAAGTGTCCCGCAGACATTCTGCCCCGTCCCGCCGAGCATGTCTGCGGTCATTGCCACAATCTCAGACTCGAACTTGTTGGCGCTGGGCCAGACGTCCGAGTGAAGCGGGTTGCTCTGCGAGTTCAGGGCGTAGACCTTGTTCAAAAACTCGATGTGCTCCTGGTCGCCGTGATAGACCGCCCCCGAAATAAAGCCATCCTTCCAGAGGGATTCCTCCGCTTCGCGCATGGCTTCCATATCTCGCAGAACGTCGGCGCGGGGACGCCCTTCTGCGGGGAGTTTGGTGAACGTCTCGAACTTTCCCCGGTACGGCTTGAGCGAACCCTCCAGTTTAGACATGATCTCGTCATACTCGCCCTCGACCTTGTCCCCGACCCCGGGCAACGACTTCAAACTTTTCTCCACCAACTTCAAAAAACGCGGATTTGCCTTCCCCAACAGATTGAACAATGTATTCTTCAAGCTCATGAATGTGTCTCCGTCTAACCACGGAGACACAGAGGCACAGAGTTCTAAATTTTTTCCTCCGTGTCTTCGTGTCTCCGTGGTTAAAATTTTATCGCGGACGATTCAGCCGCGCGTAGATCTTGCGGTTGTTTTGGTAGATGGCGACGAACTCGGCGAACAGTTCGTCATAAATTTTGCGGTGATCGGGATTTGGCTCGTAGGTATTTGCAACCGGCACATGCAGGCCGATCTCGTCGTAACGCAGGTATCCCAGCGAAGCGGAAGCCAGCAGAGCCGCGCCGCGCACATTGGCTTCGATGGGGTCCTTCATCTGTCGGATGGGACGGTTCAACACGTCTGCCTGAATCTGGCACCACAGATTCGACTTCGCCCCGCCGCCCACCATATTGATCGAGTCCGCCTTGCGCCCGATGAAGCCTTCGACAGCATTCAACAACCAGCGGGCGTTGTACGCCACACCCTCGAATACGGCGCGGACCATGTCAGCGCGCGTTGTGCCGAGGGACAAATTGTGGAAGCCGCCGCGTACGAGGTGATTGTCCACCGGGGCGCGTTCGCCATAAAGCCAGGGAGTGAAGATCAACTTGTCGCTGCCTGCGGGAGCGCGCTCCGCGATCTGGTCGAATAATCTGTAGGCATTTGTCGGGTTTGGACCGACGGATAATTCATCCTGCGGGAAGAGGATGTTGTTACGCAGGTATTGCAGGCATGCGCCAGCGGATTCCTGTTCGTTCGTCAGCAGGTAGCGCCCCGGAATTGCCGAGGGAAGCGCGGCAATGTTGTGGGAAATATCGGTCTTCTTGAACGGCACGTGACAGGTCAGCCAGCCCGATGTCCCGATATACAAATGCGGCTCATATTCGCGCACCGCGCCGGAACCGACGGCAGCCGACTGAACGTCACCCGATCCCATCAACACCCGCACATCGCCGCGCAACCCCCAGTCACGGGCGATTTCCGGGCGCAGGTTGCCCAGGTCCGTGTTCGGGGGTTCTATGTCGGGCAGTTTCTCGCGGTCGAGACCGGAGCGTTTAATCAGTTCCGTGTTGTAGGCAACCTTGTTGATGTTGCGGTTATCCGTCACCCAATGCAAAATGATGGAATTAAACGATGCGCCGAACCTGCCGCTGAGACGCAAACCGATGTAGTCCACCGGCTCGAGAAATTTATAAGCGCGGCGATAGATGTCAGGCTGGGCATCCTTCAGGTATAGAATATGCGCCATCGGGTCCTTGCCCGCAGTGCCCGGCACCCCGCCTGTAATCTGAATCCACCTCAGGAGTTTGGGCAGTGAATATCCTTCGATTTTGAAGGGACCGTCAAACAATTTGTGGATGTGAGGTGCGCCGCGCGCGTCCATCCAGTTGACCGCGTTCCCCAGCGCGTTGCCCTCCCGATCCACCGGCACTGTGCCCGACCACTGGGCTGTGGAAGCGACAGCGATAATATCATTGTTGGGAACCAGACCTTTAGACAGCAGGCGTTTTGCAGCCGTCTCGATTGCGTTCCACCACTCTTCGGGAGACTGCTCCGCCCCGCCTTCGGGCAGAAGTGTCACTCCCGTCTCTTCAAACTCACTGCCGATCAACTCGCCTTGTGTGGAAAACAAGGCAACCTTGGGACCCGACGTGCCCAGATCAATCGCGAGAACGTATTTATCATTGCCTGACATTTTGCCTCGATTAGATTGCGGATTGGAAGTGTTCAGACGAGAGGGATGATACTCGAACATTTGTGAAAAGCCAATGAAGGAAGTTTTCCCATTCTCATCATATCGGCTAAAATATGCCCCATGCGTTCCAGCGATTTGAAATACTTCGGCTACGGGTTTGGGATCGGCGCAGCACTGGCTGGCCTTTTTTTTGCGGGCTGGCTCCTCATGCAGAGCGCGCAATTCAATGTCAATAGCGGCGGGTCATTGTACGGAGTCCATGAAACGCCCACACAAGCCGTTCTGTTACTAACCGTCCCTCCCAGCGCCACAGTCACCGCCAGCCCTGCCAGCACGGTCACGGTCACACCCACCGCCACAGCGACATCCACACCCACCCTGCCTCCCACGCCCACCGCCACGTTGACCGAAGCCGAGATGATGATCGCAAACGGATATCTCGCCATTAGAGGGCCCCTCACACAGGAACAGCAAATCAGTCTGTACGAAGCTTCCCTCACATTCAACGCGCCCACTTATGAATTGAGCAAACAGATGTCGGTGCAAGTCAACCAACTGCGATTCTCAGACCCCAGCACCACCTGCGGGCCTCTGTCCATCGCCATCCTGCAAAAGGCGGGGCTGCTGGCTGAAGACCTTGTGCCGCACGATTTCTTCCTCATCAACCCCGACCTGGGGAAGGATCGCGCCATCATCGAGTCTGTCTTTACGGAAGAGAAATACGCCGGCATAAGGCGCAAAGTCCGCATTGACCGGGAAGACTGGCTCGCCAACCCGCTGCTGCCTGGCGACTTTGTCTACCTCTACTCTGGCACAGGCGGAAATTTCGAACACATGCTCATCGTCACCCGCGTAGACGGTCAGGGACGCGCCTACTCGATGACAAACTACAACACCCCGGAAGGTTTCGTCATCGAAGAAGCCCTGCTCTACGACCCAGCCGACGCAAACGCGGGCTTGTTCCCGCAGTGGACCGAAAGACAATTTGCAAAACTCGGCGCGACAGGATTTGCCGGGTATGAAGTTTGGAGACTAAAGGAAAATCAATGACAACGGAAACAAAAGCAATCATCTTCGATTTTGGCGGCGTGCTGATCCGCTGGGACCCGCGCAACCTTTACGCGCAATACTTCCCCGGTCAGCCGCAGGCAATGGAGGAATTTCTAAAAGAAATCGATTTCATGGCATGGAACGCGCAACAAGACAAGGGACGCCCCTTTGCCGAAGGCGTCGCGCTCCACATACAACGGCATCCGCAATACGCCGATTTAATCAAAGCCTATTATGAGAACTGGAAAGAATCCATCACGGGCGAAATCGACGGCACCGTGGAACTGTTGCGCGCGCTCAAGAAAAAAGGCTACCCGCTCTACGGTCTAAGCAACTGGTCGGCAGAGACTTTTCCCGTCATTCGCCACGAGTTTGACTTCCTCAACCTGCTCGACGATATCGTGATTTCGGGCGACATCAACCTGATCAAACCGGAGCCTGAAATCTTTGAATTCTTCCTGGAAAAAATCGACACACCCGCCGCTCAATGCCTGTTCATAGACGACTCGGCGGCCAACATCGCCGCCGCCCAAAGCATCGGCTTCGACACTGTCCATTTCAAATCGCCCGAACAGTTGAAAATGGAATTGGAAACCCGTCGGTTGTTGTAATTGTGTCATGGAAAGGAAAAGATGAATCTCAAACAACACTTCGAGGTCATGCTGCCCGAAATAGAAACAGAATTACAACGGCAGGCTGCGCGGCTCGACGCCACCAATCTGCGCCCGTTCCACGAAATGCTTACCTACCACATGGGATGGACGGGCGAAGGCGCTGGGAAGGAAGCCACCGGCAAGCGGATTCGCCCGCTGACGGTCTTGTTGGCAGCCGCTTCGGCTGGAGGCGATTGGAAGCCCGCCCTGCCCGCCGCAGCAGCCGTCGAACTGGTTCACAACTTCAGTCTGGTCCACGACGACGTGCAGGACAACTCGCCGAAGCGGCGCGGCAGACCCACCGTCTGGACAAAATGGGGCGTGCCAATGGCCATCAACGTCGGCGACGCGCTCTTCGTCATCGCCTTCCAATCAATCATGGATTTGAGCAGAGCGTATCCCGCAGAGTCTGTGGTACGGGCGTCGGTCATATTACAGGAAGCCTGTCTCAGCCTGACGCGCGGTCAATACCTCGACATGGCGTACGAGAAACGTCACGACCTGAGCCTCGAAGATTACTGGCAGATGGTGGGCGGCAAAACCTCTGCCCTGCTCTCCGCCTGCATCCACATCGGAACCCTGCTCGGAGGGGCAAAAGACGCAGAGCAGGAAGCCTATCGTCAGTTTGGGTATCACCTGGGTCTGGCGTTCCAGGCGCAAGACGACATCCTCGGCATCTGGGGCGATGAAGCCGTCACCGGCAAATCCACTGCCAGCGATTTGGTGGAGGGAAAAAACTCACTGCCCGTTTTGTTTGGCCTCGACAGGCAAGGTCAATTTGCCAAACGCTGGAAGCGGGGGCCCATCACAGCCAGCGAGGTGGCCGAAGTCGCGAGTCTGCTGGAAAGGGAAGGCGCCAAAACCTACGCGGAAGAAATCGCAGAACGGGAGACCGAGATCGCGCTGGGATTTTTGCGCCAAGCCAACCCACGCGGCGCGGCAGGTGAAGCGATGCTCGACCTGGCGAACATGCTCCTGAAACGCAGCCAATAAAGAGGTTGACATGCCTTTTCCATTGGGCGTATAATCCGAGCCGTTCGTCCAGTCAAGCGGGTGTAGTTCAGTGGTAGAACGCATGCTTCCCAAGCATGATATCGTGGGTTCGAGTCCCATCACCCGCTCAACAGGAGAAATCGCCTGACACGCCGTCTTTCGTTATGAAAGGCGGCGTGTTACGTTATAAGATTTTTTCTCCTTATATGCCGCAATGCAAGTGCGGCATGGCTGTAGCAAAGTCGCTTGACAAAAAGTGAAAAATAAGATCCTTCTCGGTAAAATTGCGAGTGCGAACAAGCAAAAACCGAGGAGGATCTAAAA
>CAILWD010000214.1 GCA_903837815.1 uncultured Chloroflexota bacterium
CAGAAAAAACAGAATCCCTGTCAAACAAAAAACACGTGCCCGTGGATCATTCATTCCTGGAAGTTCCCATGCCTTATTTTACATCAATAGAGATTATTTTTTCTGGTATAATCCCGCCCCGTGACTGGTCCTGCCCTACGGTCAAAAGCTGTGGACACGGAGACCTGCAATATCTTATAAGAAAGGAAGCATACGTCATGCCGCTTGCTAAAGAAGTCAAGACCAAGGCGATCGAAGATTTTCATCGCCACGACAAGGATACCGGTTCGCCCGAAGTGCAAATCGCCATCCTGACCAATCGCATTACCCAGCTCACCGAGCATTTGCGAAGCAACAAGCAGGATCAATCCTGCCGCCGCGGTCTGCTCAAACTGGTAGGTTCCCGCCGCCGATTGCTCACGTACTTGCGCACCAGCAACTACAAGAGTTATCTCAGCGTAACCGAACGGTTGCAGCTCCGCCGTAAGTAAGATGGTTCACTCGTAGGGACACAGCGGCGCTGTGTCCCTACATCGTATAAATGGAACCCGCCGTCAGGAATTGAATAGCGCGAACAACAGGGGTTGTTCACACTCTTCAGTCCCTGACCAGAAGCGGGAAAATCGTCGGGATGGGTCTGTGACCCATCCACAGGCAGGTCACAGACCTGCCCCAACAGGAGAAAATAAAATAATGAAACCCGAATCAAAACGCTATTCAGCCGTTGTCGGTTCGCGCACCTTCACCTTCGAGACCGGCAAACTTGCCGCTCAGGCGGGCGGCGCGGTGACTTTTGGCGTGGAAGAATCCATCGTCTTTGCCGCAGCCACCATGGGCGGCGTGCGCGAGGGAATCGACTTCTTCCCCCTTTCCGTTGATTTCGAAGAACGCATGTACGCCGGCGGAAAAATTCCCGGCTCCTTCTTCCGCCGCGAAGGACGCGCCGCCACCGACGCCATCCTCGTCGGACGCCTGACCGACCGCCCCCTGCGCCCGCTTTTCCAGCATGGAATGCGGAACGAAGTGCAGGTCATCATGTACACCTTCTCGTCAGACGGGGTCAACCCGCTCGACATCCTCGCCATCAACGCCGCCTCCGCCGCCATCATGATTTCAGACATCCCTTGGGGCGGGCCCGTTGCCGCCGTCCGCGTGGGACGGGTGGACGGTGAATTCGTCCTCAACCCGACCTTCGACGAGATGGCTGCCTCTGACCTCGACCTGAGACTGGCCGGCACGAAAGACGCCATCCTGATGGTCGAATGCGGCGCAAGCGAAATCCCCGAAGATGTGATGGTCGCCGCGCTGGAACTGGGTCACAAATCCATCCAGCCGTTGATTGACCTGCAACTCCAAATGCAGGCAGAAATTGGCAAGCCCAAGCGTGAAGTCACCCTCGTCACCGCAAACGAAGAATTGCAGAAGAAGGTCTTCGACGCGGTCAACGCCCGCATGAACGAACTGCTCGACAAGCCGTTGAGCAAAGCCGAATTCTACGGCGGCATGGATGAACTGCAAGCCGCCATCGTGGCGGAGTTCTGTGTCGAAGGCGACGAGAACGCCCCCAAGGCTG
>CAILWD010000215.1 GCA_903837815.1 uncultured Chloroflexota bacterium
GAAGGTCGCTGGGGCGCGGGAAAAGGCTTGAAGAATTTCATCTACCTGACGATTGGGACAGGCATCGGTGGCGGCGCCTACGTCGAAGGCAAACTCCTGCACGGCTTGATCCACCCCGAAATGGGACACATCCCGCTGCGTCACGACAAAGCCCAAGACCCCTACGAAGGCAACTGCCCATTCCACGGCGATTGCTTCGAGGGACTTGCCTCTGGCGTGGCAGTGGAAAAACGCTGGCAGAAAAGCGGGCACAACCTGCCCGCCAACCATCCCGCCTGGGACTTGGAAGCCGAATACATCGCGCAAGCGTTGGCAAGTTACTCCTTCACCCTCTCGCCGCAGCGCATCATTATCGGCGGCGGAGTTGGCTCGCTGGAACACCTCCTGTCGAAGATTCAGCAGAAGACCAAACAACTTATTAATGGCTACATTCAGTCGCCCATCATCCTCGAACACATCGAGACGTACATCGTCAACCCTGGGCTTGGCAATCGCTCTGGCATGTTGGGAGCAATTGCGCTGGCAGAACAAGCCCTTAAACAATAGCGGCGATTTTACCCAAACCTTCGAGAAGCGCTGTGTACGTGATTACTGAATTTGGAAGTTCATCTCCGTTGAATATGGGCCAGCGTTCCCATTCCCGTCTATGGCTCGAACCTGCCAGTTGTATGAAGCGCCGCAACTCACAAAGAACTCCACTTGGGTGTTTGTTTCACTGCCAGATTGTATGCCGCCGGGCCCGGTCACCCGCCACTCGTAACGCGAAATCCCATTTGGATGATTGACCGGGCTCCACTCAAGGAACACCGTAGAACGACAGGTCAATTGCCCGCTCGGACCAACTTGCGACGGTCCAGGCACAGGCATGGGGGTAAAAGTGGGCGTCGGAGGCGCTGTCATTATTGGGACGCCGGCTGTATCGCCGCTTAGAGTCACGGTTCCATCCCAGATCCAGCAGGTTCCTCCTGATTTGGTTTGAATGACCCACCAGGTCGTCTCAGCATTTCGCCCGACAATCGGCGCAGATTCGCCGTTTAGCAAGGCATCAATAATGTTGTATGCCTGTCCGGGGCCAAAGCGGCAATTGGCGTCCTGAAACGCTGTGGCCATGGGCGCAGAGGAGGTTGGAGTGAATGTGATCGTCGAAACTGGCATGGAGATTGAAGGGGGCATCAGGCTGGCAACCGGCGTAATTGGGGACGGCGCGGGTGTTTCATTAGAATCCTTCACTTGAACAGTCACGCTTTGGGAATTCATCTTTGCGCCAGACACACTCATCAATTGAATTTGCAGGGTATAGGTACCGGCTTGCAAAGGCTGCCAGGGCTGCAACAGGCTTCCCTCATTAATTGCAGGGGAAGGCTTATCGCTGCGGACAAGTTCCCCGTTCACAATCAGGTCGATTTGCCCAGCCCCATCCTCGGAGGTGATCTGTGAACGCACCTGTACCATGTCGTTCACCTGATACACCGCGCCATCAACAGGCTCAAAAATCGTCAAGCCGGGCTGCGGCATGGAAGAAGTCGCGGGCAGGGTGCAATTCGCCAGCAAGAGGATAAGCAACTGGATTGCCATCAAAAGGATATTTCGTCTCATGTTTACCTCTCCAGCGTTTCTTCGACCACATCCCAGCGGTCATCACATGCAGGGGTCTGGATCTGGATCGGGGAAGCCCCGAAGGTATGACCGTCTGCGTCGTAGGCTACCATACGGTACACAACGGAGAAACTACAGATCTGCCGAATGAAGCCATCTGCCATATGGTGTTCAGTCATGTAGGGATTGGCGTCTACAAAACGGGTATCGCCCATCCCAACCGGGAAAAGCTGGGAATCCAGGGCGCCTACTACACGCTCAAC
>CAILWD010000216.1 GCA_903837815.1 uncultured Chloroflexota bacterium
ACCGACACAGGCATCGGCATCCCCCCCACCCGCCTGAAAGAAATCTTCGAGCCATTCCATCAACTCGACGGCTCGCCTACGAGGCACTACGGCGGCACCGGATTGGGACTTTCACTTGTCCGCCAGATCATCGAAGCCCACGGCTCCATGCTGGACGCGCAATCTGTAGAGGGAAAGGGCTCCACCTTCAAGTTCCCCCTGCTGGCGGTGCGTGATTGACATGGACCTCAAAACCCTATCCTCCCTGCATTCCATCTTTCGGGAAGTCCAAAAAAAACAGGACTGGAAAGTCGCGCTCGATACGCTCTTCGTATCGCTGCGCGATACTTTTGTTTTCGACAACGCCGCCATTTTTCTCGAAGACCCGAAAAACAAAGGCTTGGAGGTCGTTTATGCGCGCGCTGTAGGGCGCGGGAAGACAGCCGAAGCCGATGCCATTTGGGGGGAGGGCGTGGCGTCGGAGGCGATTGCAACCGATCAGATGGTTTTGAAACAGCCGTTGCAGGGAACCAATAAAACAACAGCGCGCCTTCACCAGGCATATTTACTGGGTTGCCCCATGCATATCGGCGCGAGGTTGAGCGGAGCGCTGGTCTTTATCCGCTTTGGCGGCCCGCAGTATACTGAATTGCATATTGAACTGGCTTCCTTGCAGTCGTTCTGGGCGGCGGCGTTGATCGAACGCCGCGACCTGCACCAGGCGCGTATCGAACTGAACTCTGTACAAAGACAGATGCGCCTGCAAGACGATTTTGTCTCCACCATTTCGCATGAGCTTCGCACTCCACTGGGATTTATCAAGGGATATAGCACCAGTCTCTTGCGCGAAGACACCACCTGGGACGATGCCACCCGCCGCGAGTTCTTGAACATCATCGATGAAGAAGCAGATCGACTTACCCGCCTGATCGAGGATATGCTCGAATCGGCGCGCCTGCAAAGCAAGACCCTGCAGTTCAAGTTTTCCCCCATTCGCGTAGACGCCCTGATGCGCGACGTGGCGACACGAATCATGTCGCGCAGTTCCAGGTTGAAGGTCAAATTCGATCTACGACCCCTTCCGCCCATCCGAGGAGATGGCACGCGCCTTGCCCAGGTCTTTGAAAACCTTTTCAGCAATGCGCTCAAATACGCTCCCAATTCCGACATCCATATATCGATGTTGCCCTTGAAAGACAAAATCCGTATCGACTTTTCCGACAGCGGAGACGGCATTCCATCCGATTACCTGCCGTTTATATTTGAGCGTTTTTACCGCGTCCCCGGCGAACGTACCGTCACCGGCACCGGCCTGGGATTATACATTTGCAAGCAAATTGTTATGGCGCATCATGGTAATATTTGGGTAGAGTCGGTGTTGGGTAAAGGCACGACCTTTGTAATCGAACTGCCTGCATCTTCAACGCTTTGAACCGCCCCAGTCTGTATAACACAAAGGAGAGCGTTATGCCCAAGCGGATTTTGATTGTAGATGATGAACCCCGTTATTTGCGCCTTTTAGAGGCAAACCTGCGTACCGAAGGCTATGAAGTTGCCACCGCGCAAGACGGCATACAGGCTTTGGAGGTCTTCTCTACCCAGCCCATAGACCTGGTACTGCTCGATGTGATGATGCCCCGCCTCGACGGGTTTGGAGTCTGCCAGCGGTTGCGGGAATTTTCCCCCGTGCCGATTGTCATGCTGACTGCGCGCGGCGAGGAACAGGATCGCGTACGCGGATTGGACTTGGGCGCCGATGACTACCTCGTCAAACCGTTTTCGGCCACCGAATTGCTGGCCCGTGTGCGGGCTGTCCTGCGACGGGCGCGTACCAACTCTGAACCCACAACCGGACAGGCGCGCTTCTTTGTTCACGGCGACCTCAAAATCGACTTTGCCCGCGCCGAAGTCTGGTGCGTGGGAGAACCCGTTTCTCTGTCTGCCACCGAATACCGACTCCTGCTTCAGTTTGCGCATCACGTCGGCAAGATTCTTACATCGGAAGATCTGTTGAGCAGCGTCTGGGGTACGGAATATAAGAACGATAAGGAAATCCTCTGGGTGAGCATCGCCCGCCTCCGCCAAAAACTGGAATCCGATCCTCACACTCCATCACATATTGTTACGCGTTCCGGATTGGGATATCTCATGCCGCCCATTGAGGAGTGAGCATCCCGCTTTTATTTATTGGAAGGTCCGTCATGCCTGAAAAAAAAGTCCTTATTATCGACGCTGATGTTGCGAGTCGTAATTTCGTATCCCGCCACTTCCTGAATCAGAAATACGAAGTCCTTCAGGCGGGATCCGGCAAAGAGGGGTTGATCCATGCATGGCGCGACCGCCCAAGCCTGGTGGTGATCGACCCGACAATCACAGACATCTCCGGCGAAGAACTCGCCAGGAAGCTAAAGCAGGATTTACGCTCAGCCAATATGCTCTTGATCGCCCTTAGCAGCGACTCAAGCGCAATGCGGGTGCGTTCCTGCCTCGATGCCGGTTTCAGCGATTACATCTTCAAGTCTGGTCAGGCAATGCCCGTGTTGATGGAAACCTGCAACCGCCTGCTCGGCGTCTCGGTCATGGCTGTCAAAAAAGGCGGCTTGTTGATGGTCTTTCAGAGCCCGAAGGGAGGGACGGGCACTTCATCCATTTGCGCCAATGTTGCCATGAATATATTGGTAAACCAGCCCGAAACACGCGCGGTTGTGGTTGACCTGGTATTGCCCATTGGCTCGATTGCATCCATTGCCGGATATACCGGGCCGCAAAACATCGTTACCGTTTCAGACCTGCCTCCTGAAGTTGCCACGCCCAAGTTTTTTCAGGAGACGCTAACTCAAGTCGACATCTGGCGTTTCAGCCTGCTGGCTGGTTCACCAGACCCGGAAAGCAGCATCCACTTGAAATCGGCTCGCATTGCGGATATTATCGCAGCATTGAAGGCTGCCTATGATTATGTCATCGTAGACATTGGGCGCTCCCTCTCCCGAATTACCCTGCCGCTTATCCAGAATTCGGACCTCAACGCCCTGATTGTCAGCACCGACATCGGCACTGTATCCCTGACAAAGACCGTCCTTGAATACATGAAAGGCAAGGGGGTGAATCCGGCATCGATCTATGCCATTCTCAATCGCGCCGTTGGCCTTGAAGGTTTGAGCAAGGGAAAAGCTGAAGAAGCGCTCGAGACGCCAATTCGGATGGCATTGCCCTACCTCGGCGGCAACATGGCGCTTGCCAACAGCCAGCATCAGCCTTTTACTTTGAAGTTTCCCAAAGATTCCGCCTCGATTGTCCTCCAGGAGGCGGCCAGGGAAATGGTCACTATGGCGCGTAAT
This sequence comes from uncultured Chloroflexota bacterium, assembly GCA_903837815.1. GTDB lineage: Bacteria > Chloroflexota > Anaerolineae > Anaerolineales > Villigracilaceae > Villigracilis. The sequence continues at coordinate 3,318 of CAILWD010000216.1, forward strand.
TTGCGGTCGGAAGCACATTGATGGATTGGCGGAAATCATTTCCCTCCGCCCAAAAGGAGCATTGCAGTGACAATCGAATATGATGAAAAGGGAAAATACTACACCGACGTTGTGAAGAAACTTCCCGTACAGGTTGTAATTCAGACTACGACCCATCTGGTGCGCGGATTGGTGCATGTCCGCGACGGGGAGCGGCTAAAGAATGAACTGGAACGGGGAGAGGCTTTCCTTGCTGTGACCAATGCCTCTGTGTATGGCGCGGAGGAAAAGGTTCTTTTTACCGCGCCCTTCATTGCGGTGCGGTGCGCTCAGATCGTTTGGATTCTTCCGGTTGACGAGCAACAGCATACAAAGGCGAACCAATGAACTCCACTCCAGCGCCTCCCGGCCGGCTTACCAGCCAGGATTTGATCCGACTGAAAAAATATCTTGCCGACAACCTTATGCGCGCCCTCGAGCAGGAGGGTATCTCAGCCGAGCAGCGGACGGCTTTCGTAAAACAAAATATTAGCCATGTATACGCACAGACCCAGTTGAATCTGCCCGATGACCTTCGCAGGCAAATCTTTGACCAGATTTTGAACGACCTGCTGGGATTTGGGCCCATTCAGTCTCTACTCGATGATGAAGACGTTTCGGAGATCATGGTCAATGGGCCCAGGAAAATTTTCGTCGAAAAGAAGGGACAGTTAACCAAGACCAACATCACCTTCGATGATGAAGACCATGTCCTGCGCATCATTGACCGTATCATTCTGCCTTTGGGACGCCATGTCGATGCCGACACTCCCACGGTCGACGCCCGCCTGCCCGACGGTTCGCGCGTCAATGCAGTGGTGCGCCCGGTGGCAATTGACGGCCCCTCCATCACCATTCGCAAATTTAAAAAAGACAAACTCAAGGTCGAAGACCTGGTCAACTTCGGGTCGCTTACCCGTCAAATGGCAGATTTCCTCCATGCCTGTGTCAAGGCTCGCTTCAACATCATTATCTCTGGCGGCACAGGCTCCGGTAAAACCACCCTGTTGAACGTCATGTCGGGCTTTATCCCAGAAAACGAACGCATCATCACCATCGAGGATGCCGCCGAATTGCAACTACAACAGGACCATGTGATGCGCATGGAAACCAAAGTGGCAAATGCCGAAGGGCTTCATGCCGTCACCATCCGCGAACTGGTCAAGAACTCGCTGCGAATGCGACCGGACCGCATCGTCGTTGGCGAGGTGCGCGGCGGTGAGGCGCTGGACATGCTGCAAGCCATGAATACCGGGCATGACGGCTCACTGACCACTGTCCACGCCAACACGCCGCGCGATGCCATTTCGCGCATCGAGACTCTGGTGCTAATGGCCGGCATGGATTTGCCGCTCAAGGTCGTACGCCAGCAGGTCTCTTCTGCGGTGGATTTAATCGTACAGCAGACCCGCCTGAAGGACGGCAAGCGCAAGGTAACGGCAGTGACCGAAGTCGCGGGTATGGAAGGCGACGTAATTGTTTTGACCGACGTGTTCAAATTCAACCAGACAGGCGTTTCGGCAGATGGCACGGTGCTGGGAGAAACCTCTGCCACAGGCATCCGCCCCAATTTCACGCCCCGCCTGGAAGCGGCTGGATTCAAACTCGGCGCTGAAATCTTTGCCCCAAGGGCATCTGCAAATCAGGGTACAAGACGCTAAACACTCTGCTATAATCCAGCCATTCAGCCACAAGAGGACTCATGAACAATACCCAGATTACCATTCGTCAGAAGAAACTTGGACTGCTGATTCGAGACGCGCGTATGGCGGAGCGACGCAGCATCAAAGAATGCGCCGATGCCCTTGGCGTGCAAACGGGACAGTTTCGCGCCTATGAAGAAGGACGAAAATCGCCCTCCCTGCCCGAACTCGAAGCTCTGGTGTTTTACCTCAAACTGCCCATTAATCATTTCTGGGGTATGGATACAAGGTCTGATTCGATCTTCGTCGAACCGGTGGACATGACGAAGTTGATCAACCTGCGCACCCGCATGATTGGCGCCCTCCTGCGGCAGGAGCGCAACAACGTCAACATTTCCCTCCGCCACCTTTCCACTGAAACGGGAATTTCACAGACTCGTCTCAAATCCTATGAACTGGGTGAGCGCCCCATTCCTGTGCCCGAACTGGAATCCATCCTCGCTGTAATGGGCAGCCGCATTGAAACCTTCTTCGACCAGAATGGCCCCGTTGGAGAATGGATGACCGGCCAGCGCTCCATGCAGAAATTCCTGGAACTCCCCGCAGACATGCAAAACTTCGTCTGCCAGCCGGTCAATCGCCCCTACCTCGAACTGGCAATCAAACTCAGCGACCTCTCGCGCGAAAAACTGCGCGCCGTGGCGGAAGGCTTGCTGGACATTACCCTCTAACCCCACTGCTTCACAGGTTACCAGACCCTAGAGGTTTCTTTGGAAGGCAGCGTATTCGAGTTTGCCGGAAAAACCTTTAGGGTCTGGTTTGTAGTAAAGGAAAATCATCATGGCGCCCACTCCCGACCAACTCTCAGAACAGGGCAAACAGGCCTTCCAAAACCGGAATTTTTTTCAAGCCGCCGCATTGTTCAAACAGGCGGCAGACGGGTATCGCTCTGCTGCAGACGGCTTGATGGCGGCTGAAATGAGAAACAACGCCAGCGTGGCGCTCTTGCAGGATGGAAAGGCAAAAGAATCGCTTGAAGCCGCCCTCGATACAGACCATGTTTTTGCTGCGGCAAAGGACATCAAACGCCAGGGCATGGCGCTGGGCAACCAGGCCGCCGCCCTCGAAGCGCTGAGCCGCTTCGAGGAAGCCGTCGAAAAATACGATCATGCCGCGCAATTGTTCGAGCAGGCGGGCGAAGGAGACCTGCAGGCGTTGGTGATGAAATCCTCCGCTGCGGTCAAACTCAAGAGCGGCAAGGTCACCTCCTCTGCATTCAAGATGATAGGGGCGCTGGAGGCAAAAGAACACCCCAGCCTTTTTGAACGCATCCTCAAATTCTTCATGCGGTTTATCAAATGATCGGCTTCGGTCTGCAAGTTCGTCGCATTGCCGCGCAGGATTACGACCGGCTTGCGAACCTCACCTACTACGGGGCAAACATCCACCGCCACCTTGATTGGTATTCTCCGTTGGAATGGATGGACACGCCCAATTACTGGGCGCGCGAAGAAGGAGGCCAGATTACAGCCGCCCTTGCCTGTCCCGACGACCCGCCCCATGTGGCGTGGATTCGTTTCTTCGGGTACCACCCGGTTGTCTCCGCCGCCGACGCATGGTCGTCGCTTTGGGACGTGGCGCAGCGTGAAATAAAGGAGCCGATGCAGGTGGCCGCCATCGTCGTCAAGCCCTGGTTTCAGAATCTTCTTTTATCCAGCGGTTTCACCCTGCGCGAACGCATTGTCATGCTCGAATTGAAATACGAACATGCCCGCCTCTTTTCCATTCCAGCAGGCATCCGCATCCGCCCGATGGAGACCGCCGACATGCCCGTCGTTGCCGGGGTCGATTTGCGGGCATTTGGCCCCTTCTGGCATAACACCCAACACGTGCTTTCCAGGGCGCGTTTGCAATGCGCCAGCGCCACCGTCGCAGAGGACGATTCTGGCATCATCGGCTACCAACTCAGCATGAAAAACTCGCTGGGAGCGCACCTTGCCCGTCTTGCGGTCATCCCCGAAGCGCAAGGCAGAGGAGCCGGCGCGGCGCTTGTCAGCCACCTGATCCGTTCTTTTGGTGTGGGTCAGTTGAGCGCGCTTTCGGTGAACACACAGGCAGATAATACTGCCTCGCTCGCCTTGTATAAAAAACTGGGCTTCCTGCGCACCGGCGAACAGTACCCCGTATTCGTCCATCCCATTGGAGGATGATGGAAACTCATTCATTCCCACCGCATGTCCTGCGTAATTTTGTAATCACCCTCTCCGAAGAAATCGGTCAGGGAACTTTTGCGGCTGTCCTGTCGAAAGAAGGACTGCCCGAAGAATGGGCAGCCCCTTCGTATTACAACAGCCTGAGCTCGGAACGCGCCGCGCAAATGTACTCGCGATTGCAATCTGTCCTGCGCGCCTACTATGGTCGCGGTGCGCGCGGCGCCCTCCTGCGCATCGGCTCCAGGTTGTGGAACCGCCTGCTGGACGACTCGTCGTTTGGCATCAAGGCGCAGGCGGCAGTAATTCGCAGGCTTCCACAATCGCTGCGACGCAAACCCACTCTGGAATTGCTGGCGCGAATCCTCGGCGGAGATGGGATTAGCGTCCACACCCTCGATCTGGATCTGCTTTTGGTTGATCGATCCTCGCCCGCAGCCTTTGAGCAAACCAACGCCGCTCCAATCTGCTTTGTGACCCTGGGCTTGATTCGCGAGTGCCTATTCTGGGCAGTCGGACAGGAACACGACATTGAAGAACGCGCCTGCCGGACAACAGGCGCGTCGCAGTGCGAATTCAAAATCAACATTGGAGGCTGACATGAAACATTATCAAATGACCTGGAAAGCGCATGATCACCTCAACATCTTCGCCCAGGCCTGGGAGCCAGTCATACGCCAGCCGCGGGGAATTGTCTGCCTGGTTCATGGGCTTGGTGAACACACCTCGCGGTATGCGCATGTTGCCGAAGCCTTCGGCAAGGCGGGTTTCGTGCTCTTCGGCGCAGACTTGCGCGGGCACGGGCGTTCGGGCGGCGCGCGCGGGCATCTCTCCTCCATCGAAGATTTTATGCAAGACATCGACCTCTCGCTGGAACAGGCGCGTTTGCGTTACCCGGGCCTGCCCGTCATTTTATATGGACACAGCCTCGGCGGGATTCAAGTTCTGCATTATGGGCTGACCCGCAAACCGAACCTCAAAGGGGTGATCGCCACAAGCCCAGGACTTCACACCGCCCTCGAAAAACAGCGACTGAAAGTGTTTGCGGCAAAGGCGCTCGGCGCTTTACTGCCCACCGTCTCCATCCCCAGCGGTTTGGACGCGAAACACCTCTCGCACGATGCGGCGGTGGTGCAAGCCTATCTCGAAGACCCGCTGGTGCATGACAAGATTACATTCGGATTCGGCAGGGTCATGACCGGTGTTACCACCCGGGTACTGGCTCAGGCGCGCGAATTCCCCCTGCCCCTGCTTCTCATGCATGGCAAGGAAGACAAGATCGCCTTTCCCGCCAGCAGTACAGAGGTCGCCGCTGCCTTGAAGGAAAAATGTACTCTTGTCTTGTGGGACGACGCCTATCACGAAGTCCACAATGAGGCGGAAAAAGACGAATTCTTCACGACCATGACCCTGTGGATGGACGCCCGCCTGCGCGAATAAAAATAAGAGCCTTTTAACGCTTTACTGGACAAATCCATTTTGACATGGGACAATTCGCATCCACATATTCAAATTCGAGGAGCGAGAATGACCAGCACGAAAGAACCCAGCAAGCGGCAGGCGCGCCGCGAAGAGATACGCCGCCGCGAACAACGCAGCCGTCTGATAGGACTTGGGCTTATCAGCGTCGGCGTGCTTTTTGTCGCCTTTTTAATTATTTATCCCAGCCTCAAGCCCGCGCAGGCAATCGCCGCGCCGCATGAGATTACCCGTTCACAGGTCGATTTCAACACGACGGGAGACCCCAACGCCCCCATCCGCATCGACGAATATTCCGATTTTCAATGCTCGCATTGCGCCAATTTTTACCGCACCACCGAAAAAGAGTTGATGGATACTTTTGTAGCAGACGGCACGGTCTATTTTGTCTACAATACCTTCGGTGACTTCATGGGCGCCACTTCAGAACAGATGGGCAGTGCATTGTATTGCGCCGGCGACCAGGGAAAGTTTTGGGAAATGCATGATGTGATTTTCTCGAACCAGGGAACCGCGCAGGGCGTTACCGTCGAGCGTCGCATGGGAGAATTTGCCGAATACCTTGAACTTGACATGGGTACATTCGACGACTGTTTTAATGGGCAGAAACATAAAGAGACCCTTGACCAGGATGTGTCGGATGCCACCGCCGCAGGCGTCAAGGCGACACCCTCGTTTGTCATCACCTACACCGTCAACGGCGAGACGAAGACCAAACTCCTCGAAGGGGCGCATCCGTACGATACCTTCAAGCAGGAGATCGAAGCCGCGCTGGCAGAGATGGGACAATAATCTTTGACGTAAAAAAAGGACACGGTTAACGCCGTGTCCTTTTTTATTTAACTCTTTGTCTCATCCAGGGCGCGGAAGCGGTGGAGGAAATAAATTCCCAGCGCGAACAGCAACAGCGCGTTTGCCTGGTGAACAAGCGCAAGGACGATATTGACGTATGAAAGGACGGTCAATACGCCGAGCGTGATTTGCAGGGCGACGACGCCAGCCAGCCATAATAATCCGCGTTGGATGTCGCGCGGGTAGTTTTGCCTTCGGACAAAATAAAAGACCGCAGGTACGGCAACCAGCCCGAGCCACGCCAGCCAGCGGTGGATAAAGACAATGGTCTGTGGCATCTCGAAGGGGTTAATCCACGAACTAAACAACCCGGGCGGAATCCACTTTCCGAACATCAGGGGCCAGGTGTCGGACACGTGACCTGCTTTCAGTCCCGCCGTCATGCCGCCGTAGGCGATTTGCAGGATGAGCAGCGCCAGCGACCATGCCGCCAATTTCGAAGGCAGCGACCATTTGGCTTTTTTGCCTGCGCTGTGAAAGCCAAACTTGTGCCCTAGCGCCGTCCACAAGGCAAGGGCAAGCAGGGTCAGCGCGAAGAGCAGGTGAATGGTCAGGCGGAAGTGACTGACGGAGGGGCGGTCGATCAGCCCGCTGGCGACCATGTACCAGCCCATGAAAGCCTGCGCGATGAACATCATTCCCATTGCGAAATAGATGCCGAACTCGCGGGTTGGAATCTTCTTGCGGAACAGGAACCAGAAAACGGGGATGGCGTAGAACAAGCCCGCCAGCCGCGCAATGATGCGGTGAATCCATTCCATGTAGAAAATGAATTTGTATTCGGGCAGGGTCATTTCTGAGTTGACATGCAGGTATTCGGGTGTTTTCTGGTACTTTGCGAATTCTTCCTCCCAGGCTTGCTGACCGATGGGCGGCATGATGCCGCTGACCGGATTCCATTCCACGATGGAAAGCCCTGAACGGGTGAGGCGTACATATCCGCCGAAGACGACCAGCAGGGCGACGACGCCGGTAAATGTAAAAAGCCATGTCATCACGGCTTTGTCTCTGGTTTGTGGCATAGGGGTGTTCTCCGTTTTATAAAAATTGCCCGCCGTTGCGCGGGCGGGCATGGGTTCAATTATTCTGCATCTGGAAGAGCAGCCTGCGGTACTCCTCGACGTTGGGCGGGTTCATCATCACAATTTGGTTGATGACCTCCAGGGCGCTGTATTTGTCTCCGCGTTGCATCAGGCTCTCACCCAGCGTATCCAGCAGAGAGATGGCTTCGTCGGTGCGGCCTGTGTGGTGGAGTTGTATGGCATACGCGCGCTTGAGCAGGGGATGGTCTTCGTGTTCGGCGATCAGGTCTTCGATGAAGAGAAGGGCTACATCGCCCTTGTTCTGGCTTTCCAGGTGGGTGATGTAACTTTCCAGTTCGCTTATTGCCTTGTCGGTCTGCGCCATGCGCAGGTTGAGTTCCACCAGTTGCCTGCGGGTGGCGTTGTCGTCGGGGACAATGGTGCGCAGTTGTTCGTAAACGCGCAGGGCTTGTTTCCAGTCGAGACGCTGTAAATCGATATCCGCCATGCGTTGCAGGATGTGCGCATTCCAATCGTGGCTGGCGTTTCCCTGTTGGACGACGCGCAGGGCGGTGGTGTAGGTCTTGCGCGCCATATCCAGGTCGGCGAGGCGGTAATAGATCGCCGCCAGTTCTAAATATTCACGGATGGCGTCATTCACCTGCCCGCGGGCGATGAGCTGGTCGATGAGGCGGTTGCGCGCGCCGAGGTCCATGGGGGCGAGTTGAATGATGCGCCGCAGAATCTTGATGGCTTGGGTTGCTTCGCCGCGCACACCGTAGGCATGTGCCACGATGCTGTATTTCATGATGGCGTCGGTAGTGTGGTTTTCCTGCGCCAGCAGGTCGCCCATCAACATGTGAAGCGGAAGGTAGGTGGGGGCGTGCTGCATGGCGTAGTAGGCTTCGTCCATCGCTGAACGCAGGTTTCCCGTGCGCGCCAGTTGATTGATGTGGTTCATGGCTTCGAGCACCGAACTGGACTGTGCCTCGAGGATTACAGCCGCCAGCGGGATGGGAACATCGCCTTCCTGCCGCGGCAGTTGTTCGCGCATTTTATGCAACTGGTCGCGCCAGTCGGGGCGCATCAGCAGGCTGCGGATGTTCTCGCACACTTTTCGCAGTGCAACTTCATCCTGCTGATTTTCGTGCGCTTCGACCAATGGCTCGTATTGTTGGCTCAAGTCGTCCGCTCTGTCGGCGGAGACGGTGGAGCAGTCTGCAAGTTTGAGCGCTTCGAGATATTCCAGCGCGGCTTCGCCGAAGCGCAGTTTGCCAGACAGCGCCTGTCCCAACAGGAGGCGCGTGCCAAGCGCGTAATCGTGGTGTTTGACGGCGTTTTGCAGGAAGCGCTGGGCGCTTTCGTGACGGTTGCCTTTGAAACGCAGGAAACCGAGGATGTAATATAGTGAGGCATGGTTAAAGCCCGCCTCCAGCGCCCCTTCGAATTCCTCTGCGGCTTGCGCCTCATTGCCCTTGGTTTGCGCATCAATCGCCAACCCGAGGCGCATGACCACCTTTGCCTGTTCCGATTGCTGGAGCGAAAGCCCGCCTGTGCCTCTCATGATCGCCGAGAGACCCTTCTTTTCCTGCGCCGAGGGGTTGTCATCGGAGAACTCGAAGAGCAGTTCTGCAAGTTGGGTCAATGCCTTCTGACGCGCCTCGGCGACAGGATCAAGACCAGACCCAACGGACTTGGGCTTTTCCAACTCCTTGACTTGGGCCATGCGGAGGGGTCCTGTCCCACCTTTGCGGCGGAGTGGCTTGGGGAGCAGTTGCCCGGCTTTAAGCAGAGAATCTGCCTGCTTGGCTTCGATGCTGGAAGGCACGAGGGAAAGGGCTTTGTCCACCATCTCCCGCGTTTTTTCGGCATTGCCTGCCCGCTGGAGAATGCTGGCAACCGCAAGGTATTCCGTCACTGCCGGCTGGATATGCCCAAGCTTTTCATGCACCTGTGCCAGACGCGAGTGCGCGACAACATTTTCCGGGGAGATGTTGGTGACGCGCGCCCAATTTTCCAACGCCTTTTCGGCGTCGCGTTGCTTGAGGAACAAGTCGCCAGCCCGAATTGCCGCTTCCACCGCGATTTTCAAATCGCCCAATCTTTCGGCAATCTGCGCCACTTTTTCCATCGGCACCGGTTCATCGGGCGAGAGTTTCGCCACCTGCATGTAGGTTTGCAGCGCTTCTTCAAAACTGCCGAGTTGGTAGAGCGCCAGTCCCAGGCTGTTGAGCGCCTTGGGATGGTCGGGGAACTCCTGGAGCGCCTGTCGATACGACGCAGCCGCTTTGCCCCATTCCTGGTCCCAGGCGGCGGAGTGACCGTCGTTCATCGCTTTTTGGAAGATTGCTTCTCGTTCGGGCATATGAATCCAACTTTGGCTGAGTGGTAAGTTGCGCGCAATTATAACCCTGCGCTCTTTTTTTTCGCATGACTCTTGCGTGTGAATTTTATCGCCCCGAAGGTCTGTTCAGAAAACCTTCGGGACGTTTTTTCTTATTCCAGCACCTTCATCCCGCCCCAACTTTTGCCGAAGCGCGCCTCGGTGGAAAGCGGAATGCTCATTGGGTAGGCGTTGGACATGGTTTCCTGAACCACCTTTGCGGTTTTCTCCATTTCCTTCTCCGGGCATTCCAGCACCAGTTCGTCATGCACCTGCAAAAGCATTTTGGCTTTCAAACCCGCAGCTTCTAGCGCAGACGGGATTTTGAGCATGGCAATCTTCATGATGTCTGCCGCCGTGCCCTGAATCGGGGCGTTGATGGCTTCGCGCTCTTCGCGGTTCTTCAACTGCTGGTTGAGTTTGCCCTGCAAAGCGGGGAAGTAGCGACGGCGTCCGAGAAGCGTCTCGACGTAGCCCTGCTGCGCCGCAAGCTGGCGGATGCCATCCAGATATTTTTTCACGCCGGGGAATTTCTCGAAGTAGGTCTTGACGAACTTTTCGGATTCGGCAAGCGTCAGGTCGGTGGAGCGGGTGAGACCAAATGCCGACATGCCGTAGATCAGCCCGAAGTTGATTGCCTTCGCGTGACGGCGCATATCCTTCGTAACTGCATCCAACTCCACGCCGTAAACTGCGGCGGCTGTGGTGGCGTGAATATCTTCGTCTGCCTTGAACGCCGCCAGCATGGACTCATCTTGCGCCATGTGCGCCACGATGCGAAGTTCGATCTGCGAGTAATCCACCGAAAGTAAAACGTTACCCTTGCCGGCGATGAAGCCGTTTCGTACGCGGCGCCCTTCCTCGGTGCGGATGGGAATGTTTTGTAGATTCGGGTTTGTCGATGAAAGCCGCCCGGTGACGGCTCCCGTCTGGTTGTAAGAGGTGTGAACGCGCCCGGTCTGCGGGGCAACGGCGGCGGGCAGGGCGTCCACGTACGTTGATTTGAGCTTCGAGAGTTCACGGTTTTCGAGGATCATATCCACAACGGGGTGTTTGCCGCGCAGCATTTCGAGCACATCCGCCGAAGTGGAGTAATGTCCGCTGGCGGTTTTCTTGCCCTTATCGGGTGGGTCGAGCCGCAGGTGGACGAACAGCACATCCGACAGTTGCTGGGTTGAGTTGAGGTTGAACGACTTGCCAACGGATTCAAAGACCCGCTTCTCGATTTCTGCCATGCGTTGCGCAAGTTCATCCGACATTTGCTGAAAGAAGGGCAGGTCGATCATAATGCCGGTCATTTCCATATCCGCAAGAACGGGGGTCAGCGGAAGGTCGATTTCGGCAAGCAGGTTCGCGCCGTTCACCCGCTCCAAATCTTTTTGCAGGAGCGGCATGAGACGCATGACCGTTTCCGCGTCGGCGGCGGCGTAGGGCGCAACGGATTCAACAGCGACATCCGCCATGCTGATTTGGTTTTTGCCTTTGCCGATCAACTCTTCGATGTGAGTCATCTCTTCGCCGAGTCTTTCGAGGACGAGGTTCTTCAATCCCAAATGGCGCGAAGACGGGTCGACGATGAATTCTGCCAGCATGGTGTCGAAGGTCAGCGGCGAGACGGTCAGTCCGTGACGGGCGAGGACGATGTAGTCGTATTTGGCGTTGTGCGCCACCTTGCCAATCTTCGGGTCGGTCATGGCGGGCGTGAGCGCGGCGATGACTTTTTTCAGCGGCAGGTTATTTCCTGAAGTATGTCCGATGGGAATGTAAAACGCCTGTCCCGCTTTGATTGCCAGCGAGATGCCGACGATCTCGGCTTCCACTTCTTCGGTGGAGGTGGTTTCGGTGTCGAAGGAAATGACCTCTGCCTTCGAGAGTTGTTTCGCTAGGTCGTCCAGTTTGTCGAGCGAATCCAAGATAATGACTTCGATTTTGGATTCTTTTGCGGGCGTCACCATCTGCGGCTCGTTGACAAACATCGTCAGTTGACCGCCTTTGGTCTTTGTCGGCTTGGACGAAGGCACCGGCGCAGCGACCGACCCGCTGGCGGGTAGCTGTCCCTGACTCAGGGCGGGGACTTTGCTGAGGAGCGTGCGAAATTCCATCGCCTGGAAAAATTCCGCCAGCGCCGTCCCATCGAAAGGCTGGACTTTGGCATGTTCAAAATCGAAGTCCATTTTCAAATCGGTGCGGATGCGCGCCAGATCATAACTGAGGTAGGCGGATTCCTTGCTGGCTTCGAGTTTTCCCTGCCAGCGTTTTTCGATTTGGTCGAGGTTTTGATAAACGCCGTCGAGCGTGCTGAACTTTTCGAGCAGGGTGACGGCGGTCTTTTCGCCCACGCCCTTCACGCCGGGGATGTTGTCGGAGGTGTCGCCGACAATGGCTTTGTAATCGACCACCTGGTTGGGGCGGACGCCGAGTTTGCGGATGACATCTTCGTCGGTGATGTAGGTCTGGTCGTCGCCCGCGAGGTAAACCGCCGTGCGCTCGTTGACCAGTTGCAACAGGTCGCGGTCGCCGGTGATGATTTTGACGCCCAAGCCTTTTTCGGCGGCGATGCGCGCCACCGTGCCGAGTACATCGTCGGCTTCGTAACCTTCCATCTCGAGACGCGGGATGTTGAATAAATCGACCATCTTGCGGATGTGTTCGATCTGTGAGCGCAGGTCGTCGGGCATTTTTTCGCGCGTGCCTTTGTATTCGGGGAAGATGTCGTCGCGGAAGGTTTTGCCCACGTCGAAGGCGACAGCGAGATATTCGGGTGTTTCCTTTTCGAGGATGCGAACCAGTTCGCGGGCAAAGCCGTAAATTCCAGCCGTAGGTTCGCCTGCTGAAGTCTGCCAGCGTTGACTGCCCGACCCGGCGGTCAGGGCAAAGTACATGCGATAGGCGAGTGCGTGTCCGTCAATTAGGTAAAGTGTGGGGGGCATGGTTTTTTATCGGGTGTAGGTTGGGTAAAAAAATAAAGCGCAGAGAGATCCTATTCTGCGCTTTTGAATTCGCCGTAATTTAGTTTAGGGGGCGGGCGAAGCAACCTGCTGTCCCTGCCTTTGGCGGGTCTGGCGGATGTAATCGCGCACCAGTTGCTGTGGGTGGGGTTGTGTGCCGCCCATGATGAGGTAGCCTGGCGCCCAGAAATCACCGGAGGGGTTTTCTTTTCTCATGCGCGGAAATTCGCCAAAGATTTTTTCCGAAGTCTGCTGGCGCATGATGCGCATGAGGTAGCCCGGCGAAGTGTTGGGCTGGACGTTTGCCACCCATTGCAGGTATTCGGGGCGCACGGCGAGGAATTCCAGTCGCCAGCCGAAGGCGATGCAGATGTTGGGCAGCCATTCACTGACCTTGTCTGCCAGGTCTCCGGCGATGTAATGGGATGAAAAGCGCGGCACAAGCAGGCAGGCATAAGTCAGGTGATACAGGCCTGCGGTGGTTGGTTCCACCACCAGTTTGCGCTCGGCTTCGGTTGTGGGGCTTTCGCGGGTTTCCGCTGATTGTTCATGGCCGGGCGCGGGGCGGGCAATCGGAGTTTCGGGTCGCGCTTTGGGACGCGAAGGCATGGTCACATCTGCCTGTTCGAATACGGTTTGAACGGGTTGGGACTCTGCCTGTGCCGCCTTCGGCGCGTTGACGACGATGGATGTCTTTTTTATCTGCGCAATTGGAGATGCTTCGCGTTTGAAAACGGAGGCATTGGAAAGAGAGGTGGAAATTCGCGTTGCGTTCGGGTCGAAGGTTTCTTCCTTGTGCGGAAGTCTGAACTCGTGGGTGGTGGTTGGCTCAGGGTTCGGCGTGGGGATGTTGGTCAGGATATCTTTGATGCGGGGAATATCCACATCTGCCGGGAGTGGCTCCGCCGCGACAGGCTGTGCCTGCGATTGGGATTCAGGCTCGGTTTCATTTTCCAAATCGGCGGTCAGGCGGCCTGCCTGACTGCGGATGGTGCTGAACGGGGTCTCCGAGTCGAAAACCAGGGCAAGGGTGGTGTCCTGTGTCAGCCGCGTGGCGTACAGCATGTGCTCGGCTTTTGTGCTTTCGAGACGGATGAATCGCAGGAGGTCGGAACCTTTTTGCCCGTCCCAATTGCGGGTGATGGTCTGCGCCACTTCCTTTGCAGCGTTCTGTGCAAGGCTTCCTGCGTATGCCCACAGGTCGTTCCTGCGGGTAATCAATGCCGCCTGAGACGAAGATTCCAAGGTAATGCGGGTGAGGTGCTGCGCCGCTTTGTTTTGGTCGTTCAACCAGGAGATGGAAAAATCCTGTTCCTTCTTTTGCGCGGGCAGGTTATTTTGAGACTGGCTGATGGCAGTCAGGAAGTTGGTCATTCGGAACGGCTTGCGGACGAGAATCCACGGGTGGAGTTTGTCGAATGCGGGCGGGGTCGCTCCTTCATCGCAGAGGATGATCAGGTTGATGCTTGGGCGGATGGTCCGCAGCGCGGAGCCGATGTCTCGCACCCAGTCTTCGTTGATCGTGTAATCGAGCATGGCAAGGGGGATGCCAAGCTCATCCGCGCGTACCACGGCGGACGATTTATTGGTGGCAACGTGGATGCGATAAATCCCCGCCTCTTCCATGATGCGACGGATGCTGTTTCCAAGTTCGGACGAATTGGTAATTACAAGGATATCCGCAGGCATTTGTAAACGAGTTTATCACTACTGACAGGGCTAATCAAGACCGTCTTTAGTGGGATTCTTCAAAACCTTCACAATTTGGAAAGGATTTCAGTTTGGTTTTCTTTTTGATGAGTTGAATGACCTGTCGCGCCAGTTTTTCCTGACCATGCAGGGTGGTGAGCCAGTGGTCGGCGGCGGTGTAGATATCTTCGTCGGGTCGCGGGGTGTCGAGGGTCTTCTTCAATTCCTGTGTGTTGCCGCCGTCCAATTCGATGAACATGCGCAGGATCGCCATGTGACTATATCCCGCCCGTGTTAACATGCGGATGATTTGCAGGCGCTCGATTTCCTTTTTCCCAAAGAGGCGATAGTTGTTGTATGAATTGCGCCGTATTGTGATAAGCCCGTTGCGCTCCCAGTTTCGGATCACATCATGGCTGATGCCCAGCAGTTTGGATACTTCGCGGATTTCCAGCGGATCGTCGTCCGAATCTTCCGCCATGCTTTGCGCCCAATGCTCCAGCAAATCTGCGGTTTGATCGGCGTACTTCAATTCTTTTCTCACCGCAGACTGGTGCCGCTTCGCTTTTTCAAGTGCGCCCTGCCAGTCATCTGCGATGGCGCGCTGGATGATCTCGCTGCTCGAAGCGCGCAAGTCCCTGCCGGGATATGGGCTGGCGTAGATCATTCGCGCCAGTTTCAGGCAGTCGAGGTGCTTTTGCGTGAAAATTCGATATCCGGATTCATTCCGCTCGACGGGGGGGAGCAGTCCCCAGTCCACATACAAGCGGACGGTGTTGGGGTGAATCCCCACAGCTTGGGCGAGTTCGGAAGTTCGGAGGGGTTTCATGTCGGCATCCAGTTTTTACCCCGGATATTTCTCCAAGTCAAATGCGGGAGGCAAAAGAAAACGAGGTGTTAAACACACCTCGTTGACATTTAGCGTTTTGGGCTTGCGCTGGGCTAACTGTAAGCCATCTGTTCCATTTCGATCGGGCGCTTGCGCGGCTGGCGCTTGACCACGCGTTCAGCGGCGATGCGATCCCGCCGGTTGTGCGCGTTGCGGATGATCAACTTCATGAACTTTTCATGGTTGGTGGGGTCGTTGAGCAGGGAGAAGTCTGCCGAGCCAGGTTCGTAGGGCGGATAGAAAATGCCGCAGTTGGGGTTGATTTCCAGCATGTGAATGGTTCCGCTCGCATCCATGCGATAGTCGCAGCGGGCGTAGCCGTTGCCGCCCAGTTCCTTGAAGACGCGCATGGTCTGCTGGCGCAGGGCCTTTTGAATCTTGGTGTCCTTTACCACCGCGACGGACATTCTCTCGTATTCGACCCATTTCATGTCATAGTGTTTGAAGGATTCGCCTTCGGGGAAAATGAATTCAACAGGTGTGAAGGTGAGAGGATTTTTTGCATCGTCGGGGTTCTCGGCAATCAGGCAGGTGAATTCGCGTCCTTCGATGAATTCCTCGACCAATGCGCGACCAAACTCCGCGATTTCCAGCCCCAGTTGATCGCGTAGCTGTTCGACAGTTTCGACGCGTGAGTTGCGGCGGATGCCGACGCTGGCATACCCATGCGGCGGCTTGACGAGCATTGGGAATTTGATGCGTTTGGCAACCTTCTCCGCATCTTCGGCGCGGCTGACGAACATCCAACTCGGTGTGGGGACAGAGACGCGCCGCGCTGCATTTTTCATTTCATCGCGTGTTGGGTCGAAGAATTTCGAGTCTGCACCGGTAAAAGCGGCATTGTATTTTTCCATTGCATGAACCAGCGCAATGCCTGAAAGCGCGTCATCGGGAGTGCCATCGCATAAATTAATAAAGGTATCCACGCCTTCACTCATCAGGTCGCGGATTTGTTTTTCGACATCCATGGGCTGGACAAGATGCTGTTTCCAGCGGTATCCATTCATATACGGGGATGGGTCGTAAGGGATATCGTTGTCGTCCGGGATGCTTGTCAATACGCAGATGTACATGATTGAGCCTCTATTGTTTATTCCTTTTTCTTTCGTTGTTTTATTTTTAGTTCGATGGTTTATGCTTATCGATTCAATGTTATGTATGCGTTGATGTTATATATTCATTGTATCTAACAATTGAATTATGTAAAGGTTTTTACGTGTATCTCTATCTTAAAATATCAACATGTGTTCGCGGTTGGCTTTTATATTTTCTTTAAGGTTATTAAGAAAAGAGACATGGGTTCGCAATCCATGCCTCTTTGATATCGATGCCGAATGCTTACTTCCAGAACTGCGGCAGGTGTTCCTTGTAGGTATTCAGGTAATCATCGAGGACAAGCTTTGCAGAGTCGAGATCGCGAATGACAGGGTCGAGCAGCAGGCATTGCAGCGCTTTTTGATAATCGCCTTCGACGGCGGCGTCGATGCCCAGTTGCGCGATGATGATTTCGCGGCGGCAAAGTTCGGCGACGGGTTCGGACAACGCGCCGACATGCAGCGGGTGAATGCCCGCGCCATCTACCATGACCGGGGTCTCGACAATTGCGCCCATCGGCAGGTTGGAGATTTGCCCCGCATTTGGCAGGTTGGCGGCAAGGTGATAATGCTTGCCCGCGCAGGTGATGTTCTCGATTATTTCCAGGGCGCCTTCCGAGTCGGCCTCGAGTAGTCCTTCAACGGTCATGTTTCCGTTTGCCATATCGTTCAGGCGGTCGAGACTGAAGTCGCGCAGACCAGCCATCATCTCCCAATCGT